>JAGLDW010000066.1 GCA_023145395.1 Lentisphaeria bacterium
CTTCGACTCTGCTCAGAGCCTTGAGCCTGTCGAAACGGCTTCGCCCTCCCTTCGTGTGCTTCGTGTCTTCGTGGTGGTTCTTGTCTTGCGGAGTTCGCGGGAGCACGGCTCGCTGGAGTCTCGCGGTCCACGGTTTTGCGGAGTATGTTGCCGCTATTATGGAAACCACAAGCAATCCCGCTGACGAGAGCGCGGCGCACATCATCGACTCGTTCCGGGTCGAAAGCCGCCCCAACTACATCCACCAAGGCGATGAGGAGGCATTGTTCCGCGCCGCCCATGGCGCCCGCATCCCATTGATCGTCAAGGGACCGACCGGGTGCGGAAAAACACGCTTCATCGAACACATGGCCTGGGAGCTATCCCTGCCGCTGGTCACTGTCTCCTGCCACGAGGATCTCACCGCCGCAGACCTCGTCGGCCGGTTCCTCTTCCACAACGACCAGACAGTCTGGCGCGACGGGCCGCTCACCATGGCCGTCCGCCACGGGGGAATCTGCTATCTGGACGAGATCGTGGAGGCCCGCAAGGACACCACGGTCATCATCCACTCGCTCACGGACGACCGCCGTATTCTCTACATCGACAAGACTGGCGAAGTCGTGCGGGCACATCCGGATTTCATGGTTGTGCTCTCCTACAATCCCGGCTACCAAAGCATCGTCAAGGATCTCAAGCATTCCACCAAGCAACGCTTCGCCAGTCTCAATTTTGATCATCCGCGCCAGGATGTCGAAGCGCGCATCATCGAGACAGAGAGCGGCCTGACGCCCGAGGACAGCACCCGACTCGCGGAAGTGGGGGCGAAGATTCGCGAACTCCGCGGTTTTGGACTGGAGGAAGGGGTGAGCACACGCCTTCTCGTCTACGTCGGACGCCTTGTCAAGGCCGGCTTGTCCCCCCGCCAGGCATGCGAGGCGGCCGTAAGCCATACGCTGACGGAAGAGCCGGATCTGCACGAAGCGATGGCCAGTGTGGTGAATCTCTATTTCGGCGATCTCATGGAGTCGGACGATGCATGCGCCGAAAACGGGGAATGAACCGTCCGAACGCTACTGCGGCTTCTCGCTGAAGAGCGTGTGCTGGGGCTACCGGGACATTTTCCGGGACAGCATCGAGCACCTCTTTGAAAGGGGGCTGCTCGGCAGGGAGCGTCAGGCCGTCACCGAGTCCTTTTTCAAAGTGCTCAAAAATGCGGATCAAAGCTGCTACGACCATGTGCTGAAGAAGTTCCTTGGCGCACTCAACACACGGACTCAATGGATCATGGACCTGCCTGGCGTGTTCACGGACATCGCCGAAATGGGACATGAGCTCGCGCTGGAAAAGCCGCATTACGGCGTGGCCTTCTTCGGACTGCTCGAAGAGGGTGCCTTTGGAGACACGCCTGAGCAAGTCCGCCACCTTCTCACGCAGATTCGCCGTCTTCGCGAAATCGACACCGAGCTTGCTCTCGCCTTCGCCAAGGGCTACCAAAGGCTCATCGCCAGCCTCACTCTGCGTGAAACGGAACTCTATCTCGAGGTGGGACTGAAATCCTTTGCCCACTCCCGGCGGGCAGGCATCGCCTTCATGGACGGGAGCGTCGAAAGCAGCGAGACCTACATCCGGAGCATCTCCAACGAATGCAGACTGGCGGACGCCAGCCCCGTCGCGACCGCGTTGCTCCACGCTCTTTCCGGTCGCGAGATCGAGATCCAAGACATCGGTTCTCTGGACACGGATGATCTTATCGAACGTGGCTGCAACTGCGTTTTCTTCCAGCAATGGCTCTACGTTCCCTCCCGGATCCGCAGGTTCGGCGCCCGCGAAGCCAACCGCCGCTGGTATCTGCTAGCCACCTCCGTCGCGGCCGCCATGTCTCTGGACGACAGTTTCTGCAGAATCCAGGGACGTGCGGAGTTCGCAACCTGCGAGGACGTGGTCGGCACTGACACGACACGGGTGAACCTTTTCTGCATTGTCGAGTGGACGCGCGTGCTTCGGCGCGCTTGCGAACGCTGGCCGGGGATCCGCAAACTGTACCACACACTCCTCGATCATGAATTGTCCGCAAATCCCCCTGCAAACGCGCCCGAACGCCTACTCGCGCAACTGCTGCAGGACACCCACGTCTGCGAGGCCGCCGCCAAGCTCTCCACCATCGCCAATGCGTCCATAAACCTCTTCGACACTGCGACGGCGCTTTCTCCCGAACTCGTGACAGAGGCGAAATTCGAATGGCCGGGACTGGACGAAGCTCCCATTCGCCCCCTCTCCTTTCTCCCCGACTTTCTCTTCCCCGCAACAGTCAGCACTGCTCCATCCGATGGTCTCGTCGCCGATCTCAAACGAGCTGCCGAGGGAAAACACCAGACGGACGAGCAGGACAAGCAGACGAAAACTGCCGAGGGGCAGCAGGCCGATGGTTCGGACAAGGAAACCGACGGCGAAGAGGAACAGGAAGCCGTGCCCGCGTGCTACGTCTACGACGAGTGGAGTCACGACGCGAATGACTACCTCAAAGACTACTGCTTCGTCCATCAGATTGTCGCCGAACCACTCCCGAACACAGAACTCCCTCCGGACGTGCTCCGCGAAGGGAGACGCGTCAGCAAGGTCTTCGAACGACTCAAACCCGATGTCCCGAGTCGTGAAAAACTTCTGGAGGATGGCGAAACAATCAACGCTGACCGTCTGACGGATTTTCTGGTGAATCGCAGACTCGAGCCCTCGCCACGGGTGGATTTCTACGAGAAGCCGAGAATCCAGCACCGGGACCTGGCCGTGCTGATCCTGCTGGACGTCAGCGGCTCAACCGGCGAGACGACCGGCGACTCCTCGCGCATCATCGAGATCGAGAAACACGCCGCGCTCATCCTCGGCCAAGGACTGCACACCCTGGGCGATAGGTTCTCCATCTGCGGGTTCAGCTCGAATGGCCGCGAGAACTGCCTCTACACCGTCTACAAAGAGTTCGACACCCCTTGGGATCGGAACGCGATGCGTTGCCTCATGGGCGCAACGCCCGTCAATTCCACCCGGATCGGCCCCGCGCTACGTCACTCGGGCTACCGCCTAGAACCCATAGCCGCCAAGCAAAGACTGATCATCCTGGTGACAGACGGACGTCCGATGGACAGCGGCTACGACCCCAACACGCGCTACGCCCAGCACGATGTTCGCATGGCGTGTCAGGAAAACGCAGCCAAGGCCATCCATACCTTCGCGATCACCACCGAGGAAAACAGCCTGGCGGACATGGAGATCATGTTTCCCGGCCGTCGCTTCGCCATCCTCCCCGACCTGAGGCGACTTCCCCAGATCCTTCCGCGGCTCTACACACGCATCACGGTGTAGGTTTGGAGAAGGACAGGACCGCTTGCGTTGCGCGCGGTTCTGTTGCCACGCGTTGTCCGTTCAGAGCCGCGACGAGCGGGAGCGGTGTCCTGCGAACTGCGCAAAACATGTCCCGAATGGGCTTTGTGCATTGCGCGGCTCACGGGCCGTTCGCCCTCCAGGGGACAACGGACACGACGTTCGGCGGCTCACGGGCCGTTCGCCCTCCATGATTTGCGGACTTCGCAGGACACGGCTTGCGGGGACGCTCGCCCTCCACCAGACAGTGCTT
>JAGLDW010000660.1 GCA_023145395.1 Lentisphaeria bacterium
CCGGGGAGGAGTACCATCCCGGCGAGCACATCACCGCCATCCTGCTTGAGATCAATGCCGACCGCCCCGGGCCTAGTCTCATCGTCTCGCGGGCGCATCCCGATCTGGTCCGTGTGCTCTTTGAGCGGGAGGTCTCCGAAATCACCGATTCGCTCGTGGAGATCAAGGTTGTGGCGAGGGAGGCGGGCTACCGCACCAAGATCGCCGTGCACACCGAGGACGGACGCATTGATCCGGTGGGCGCCTGCGTGGGTCTGCGCGGAAACCGCGTCAAGACGGTGGTCCGGGAACTTGGCGGGGAGAAGGTGGACATCATCCGCTGGGACGCCGATGTGAAGACGTTTGTAAGCAATGCGCTGCAGCCCGCCAAATTGTCCGGTGTGACCATCGACGAGGAAGAGCACACCGTGCACGTGGTGGCGCCGGAGGATCAACTCTCCCTAGCCATCGGACGCAAGGGGCAGAATGCGAGACTGGCTGCCAAGCTCACGGGCTGGCGCATTGACATCAACAAGCACGAACAGGTCAAACGCGCCGTGTTCGAGGACAAAATTCAACACGCGATTGATGCGTTGGCGCGCATTCCCGGCATTGGGGAGGACATTGCCCCCGTTCTGGTTCGCAGCGGATTTCTCTCGCTCGAGGGAATCATGGCTGCGGAGGCCGAGGATCTTGCCACGCTTGATGGAATCGATATTGAGCAAGCCCGTCAAGTGATTGGCGCCGCAAAAGAACAACTTGGCGCCTAATCATGATCAGGCGTGGATGCAATCGGAGGTCCAGGGTAGATGAGCGATCGGGTGCGAGTATATGAAGTAGCCAGAGAACTGGGCCTCCCCAACAAGGAGGTGCTTGAGCTTCTCGCCGAATTGGGCGAGGAAGTGAAGAGCCACTCCAGCAGTATTGACGGCGAGACCGCTGAGCTGGTTCGCGACCATGTGGTCGAGGAGCGCCGCAGGGCGGCTGCGGACGAGAAGGAGAACGAAGAAAGGCTTGCCGGTGTTCTCGGCCTGGGTGCTGAGGA
>JAGLDW010000661.1 GCA_023145395.1 Lentisphaeria bacterium
GGCGGTGGCGGTGTCGAGGCGGGCGAGCTCCACCTGAAGGCGCCGATCACGGTCCGCGACTTGGCGATTGGGCTTGGCGCCAAACCCAACCAGCTCATCGGCGAGTTGATGACGATGAACGTGTTTGCCGCCATCAATCAAGTTCTCGAGGTGGAACTTGTCGAGCGGGTGTGCGAGCGGCACGGCGTGAAGTTTGTCCGCGAGCGGAGAGCCAAGGCCAAGGCCAAGGCAAAGGAGCAGCGGCGGAGCAAGGACGCGAAGGACAAGCGTGCTGGCAAGGCCGTCTCCCGTGCTCCTGTGGTGGCCTTCCTGGGCCACGTGGATCACGGCAAGACTTCGCTGCAGGACTATATCCGGAAGACGAAGGTCGCCGACGGCGAGGCGGGTGGTATCACCCAGCATATTGGCGCCAGCGTCGTGGAGACCGAGGCGGGGCGCCAGCTGACCCTGCTTGACACCCCCGGCCACGAGGCGTTCACCAGCATGCGCGCCCGCGGCGCCAACGCCACGGACATCGCGGTTCTTGTTGTGGCCGCTGACGATGGAGTCATGCCGCAGACGATCGAGGCGATCAACCACACCAAGGCGGCCGATGTGACGATTGTCGTCGCCATGAACAAGATGGACTTGCCGGGCGCCAATCCCGACAAGGTCATGTTGGGATTGCAGCAGAACGGCATTATGCCGGAGGCTTGGGGGGGGGACGTGGGCCTCTGCCCGGTCTCAGCCATCACAGGCGAGGGCATCGACGACTTGCTCGAGCGCATTGTGCTTGAGTCCGAAATGCTTGAACTCAGCGCCTTTCCCGAAGGAGAGTGCGAGGCACTGGTCATCGAGGCGCAGCTTGAGAGCGCCATGGGCACCACCGCCAGCGCGCTTGTGCGCAACGGTACGCTACATGTCGGCGATGTCATGCTCTGCGGGAAGTATTGGGGGCGAGTCAAGGCGCTGATTGATTCCACCGGAAAGAGAGTCAAGAGTGCGGGACCCAGCACGCCTGTGAAAGTGCTTGGGCTGAACGGTGTGCCGGAAGCGGGTGATATTCTCACGATTTGCCTCAACGAGCGAGTGGCCAAGGCGCGTGCCCAGGAGGCCATCACCGAGTTCCGCGCCACCGAGCTTGGCTCGTCGCGTGGCACAACGCTTGAGGATCTCTTCCTCAAGATGGAGGAGGAATCCCGCCTCGAGTTGAAGCTTGTGCTCAAGGCCGATGTGCATGGTTCGCTGGAGGCCATCACCGAGTCCCTCGAAAAGATCGAGTCCGAGAAGATCAGCGCGAAGGTGATTCACGGTGCCGTGGGCGAGGTGACGGAGAACGACGTCTCTCTCGCAGCAGCCTCTGGGGCGACGATCATCGGTTTCAATATTCGGGCGATGCCCGGCGTCA
Organism: Lentisphaeria bacterium; assembly: GCA_023145395.1. Taxonomy (GTDB): domain Bacteria; phylum Verrucomicrobiota; class Lentisphaeria; order Oligosphaerales; family Lenti-02; genus JAGLDW01. The sequence continues at coordinate 1,388 of JAGLDW010000661.1, forward strand.
ACAAGATGGCCAAGCAGCGTGGTGTGGAGATTCGTCTCTACGGTGTGATCTACGAGCTGTTGGAGCAGATCGAGGACGCGATGATCGGAAAGCTCGAGCCCGATCAGCGGGAGACTCCCATCGGCGAAGCGGAGATCATTCAGGTTATCAGCACTTCCAAGGTTGGCCGCATTTGTGGCTGCCGTGTCAACGGTGGCGTGATCCGTGTCGGCGCCAGCGCCCGGGTCAAGCGTGAGGACGAGGTGATCTACAACGGTTTGATCGCTTCTCTTCGCCGCTTCAAAGACGATGTGCGCGAAGTCCGCTCCGGGCTGGAGTGTGGCATTGGGCTGCAGAACTTTGAGGAGTTTGAGGAAGGCGATATGATCGAAGCCTTCGAGATCACGGAGATCCGTCCGGAGCTCTAGAGCCCGACAAGTGCCCAATCACCTCTATTCCGGATACGGACCGGGGGGATGACACTGCGCCAGACATGGCGAGAATCCCGGAATGGATGGGGAGTGCAGACAATGCCGTCAAACCGAATGCTCAGGGTCAACGAATTGATCCGCCGCGAGCTCGGGATGCTGTGCGAGAGCCTCGTGCGCCCCCGAACAAGCGCGTTGGTGACGATTGTCTCGGTCGACACTTCATCCGATCTCCGCCATGCCGTGGTTGGGGTCAGCGTGTTCGGCAGCGAGGAGCAAAAGCGCGAGGTGATGGTGGTGATGCTGGACTGTCGTCGTCAGCTCCAGCGTGAGCTTGCAAAGCGTGTCATCCTGAAGTACACCCCCGTTCTCAGGTTCACTCTGGACGAAACGGCCGAGCAGGCGGACCACGTTCTGTCCATCCTTAAGAATCTTGAGCTTCCGGAGGAAGACGAGTGACGAAGAATGTGCGTGATGACCTATCCGATAGTGGATTGCTGCTTGTGGACAAGCCCGAAGACTGGACAAGCCACGATGTGGTGAACTGCATCCGCGGACGGTTTCGGGTGAAGAAAGTGGGTCACTGTGGCACCCTCGACCCCATTGCGACCGGCCTTCTCCTCGTGGTGCTCGGACGCGCCACAAAACTATCCCAGAAGCTGACGACCCAGGACAAGATCTACGAGGGAGTTATGCGTTTGGGAGTGGAGACGTTCACGGAGGACCGCGCCGGCGAGGTGACTGCCACGGCGCCTGTGGACATCACTCCGGAGGACGTGCGCCGTGTGGCGGCACAGTTCACGGGCGAGCTTTTGCAGACCCCACCCATGGTGTCAGCCATCAAGAAGGATGGGAAAAAGCTGTACAAGCTGGCCCGCCAGGGTGTGGAGGTGGAGCGGGAAGCCCGCCCGATTGTCATTCACAGTCTGGATATTGATGATATTTCACTGCCTGAAGTCACATTCCGTGTGCATTGCAGCAAGGGAACGTACGTGCGCACCTTGTGTGCGGATATGGGGCGCGAGCTTGGCTGCGGCGGACACATGCGCGATCTCAGGCGCACCATGAGCAGCGGGTTCAAGGTGGAGGATTCCTGCACGATTGACGAGATCAAGAGCTGGGAGAAGGAGCAGATGCTGGCGCGCATGATTCCTCTCGGGCGTCTGCTTGTCATGATGGTGGATGGACAACAGTCGGAGTGATGGCCCATTCCGGCGGGAAAACGCGGTGCCAACGCCCCTTGCGGACATGGTTGCGCGCTCGGCCTGGAAGTTTCTTCCAGCATGAGGAGGACGATTAGTGGAATCCCCGGAATCCAGAATCATGACGTTGGAGCAGGCGGTTGCGTGGCGGCGGGAACTTGGGGCGCGCGGCCTCCGTCTCGCGGTCACCAACGGATGCTTCGATCTTCTCCACCGTGGGCACGTCCAGTATCTCCACCAGGCCCGGCAGCTGGCGGACGCGCTGCTGGTCGCCACCAACAGCGACCGCTCGATCCGCTTGGTGAAAGGCCCCGACAGACCGGTTGTCCACGAGGCCGACCGTGCCTATATGCTGACCAGCCTGCGGGCTGTCGATGCCGTGGTTGTGTTCGATTCCGAGAAACCCCTCCCTTTGTTCGAGGCGTTGCAGCCGGATGTCTATGTCAAGGGTGGTGACTACACGGTCGACACCATCGTGCAGGAGGAGAGAAGGTTGCTCGAACGACTGGGCGTCGAGATCCGATTCGTCCAACTGATCGAAGGACAGTCCACCACCACAACCATTCGCAAAGTGCGAAACGGCGCCTAGCGCCGCTCTCCAGGAGAAACCATGAATCCCTCCCTCGCGCCTCTGTTCCACCGAAGAAGCGTTCGCGCGTACACGGAGGTCCCGGTTTCTGACGAGGCTGTTCAGGATCTACTGGAGGCGGCCATGTCCGCGCCGTCCGCGTGCGCCAAGGATCCGTGGGAGTTCATTCTCGTTCGAGATGCGGGGCGCCGCTCCGAGATTGCAGCCGCTTTGCCCAATGGCGGCATGCTCTCCGATGCCCCGCTTGGCATTGTCGTGTGCGGCGACTTGAACCGGGCGCACGCCGGGGAGCTTTCCTACATGCTTCAGGATTGTTCCGCCGCGATTGAGAACCTTCTTCTGGCATCGAGTATGCTGGGCCTGGGGGCGGTGTGGCTCGGTGTCCATCCGCGGGCCGACCGTGTGGCTCGCCTGCGTGAGCTGTTCGGGTTGCCCGAATCGGTTGTCCCGATCGCCTGCATCGCCCTGGGTTATCCTGTGGCACCTTCGGAACCTCGTACACGCTATTCGGTCGAATACGTGCACAACGAGGAATGGTAGACAGATCCGCAGGAGCAGTATGGATGGAGTATGAGGGAAAAATCGTCGGTTTTCTGTCTGGTGGAAAAATCCGGATTGGTCACGTTGTCCGCGCCTCGAAAAGCAAGTTACAGGTGCAGAGCGAGGACGGACGCAGCGAGCGCGTGGCAGCCAAGCAGCTTGTGGCTCTGCATCCGGGCGGTGATGTCGCCTCGGTTCGGGGCAGTGTGGAGGCGCTGCGTGTCGATATGGAGTTGGAGCTTCTTTGGGAGGAGATGCTCGAGCGTGGCGGAGAGCCGAATCTGTCGGAGATGTCCGACGCCTATTTTGGCAATACGGAGCCAGTCTCGCTCATGGCGTTGGCAGGCGCCCTGTTGAGCGATCCCGCGCACTTTCGGTCACGAGGTGTGGATTTTGCCCCTCGCTCCCGCGAGGAAGCTGCTGAAATCGAGGAATTGAAGCGTCGCCGGTCCGAGAAGGCGGCACGCAGAGAAAGGGTCCTCGAGTGGCTGAGCATCATTCTCTCTCTGAAAAAGGACGATCGGATCGATGTGCCTGAGGACCTGACCGACTTCGTTCGACAGGCATCCGAGTTCCTGCTTTGCGGCCACAACTCCGAAGCGACCACCCTCCTTCATTCCGCCCACAAGAAACGGCCTGCGCCCGAAGTCGCGCTCGCCGTGCTGACGCATACTGGATCCCTGCCGGAGGGAACCGACCCCTTTCTGCTCGTGAACGGTATCCACGCCGGCTTTTCCAAAGCCGTTCTCGAGGCGGCCGATGCGCTGCCGTCCTATGTGCCTGACCCAGACCGTGCGGACTACACGGCGCTGGAGGCCTTCAGCATTGACGACGAGGTGACTCGGGAAGTCGATGACGCGATCAGCGTGGAGCGGGACGGAGACGACATCCTCATCGGTGTTCACATTGCCGATCCCTCGTATTTTGTGGAGAAGGACGCTCCGCTGGATCGTGTCGCCAAGGAGCGTCCGCTGACGTTGTATCTACCGACCACAACGGCGCTAATGCTGCCTGACCGGATCAGTTGCGACTTGGCGAGTTTGAGCGTGGGCGCCACGCGCCCCTCGCTTAGCTTCCTGGCACGATTCGGCGCGGATTGTGTCCTGAAGGACTGGTCGTTCTCGTGCGCGCAGGTGAAGCTCTCCCGGAGGCTGACATACGTGGAGGCCGATGCGCTCATCGCGGGCGGGGAGAATGATTCGATGGGGTCGGCTCTGCGATCTCTTCTTCCCATCGTGTCCTCCTTGCGCAAAGAACGCATGGAGCGTGGTGCCTTTGTGCTGCGGCGGCCAGAGATGCGGGTGCGGGTGCATGGCGAGGAGATCGAGGTGGTTCGCCAGCAGAGTGACACGCCTTCGCATGACATTGTCAGTGAATTGATGGTTTTGGCGAACGGCTTGTCGGCGCTCTACGCTTTGCGGAACGACATACCAGTCATCTACCGGGTGCAGGATCCGCCCAACTCCCCCGTGCAGAGTGTGCTTGAGTACGATCCGGTGGCGTTTGGCATCGAGATCCGGAAACTCAGAAGAACGCGTCTTTCGACTCATCCGCAGGGGCACACGGGGCTGGGACTTGATGTATACATCCAAGTCACTTCTCCCATTCGCAGGTATGCTGACCTAGTGATGCAGCGCCAGCTGGCAGCGCATTTGCGGGGCGACCCCCTTCCGTACGAGCTGAACGAGTTGTTCGAGATCGTCAGCAATGTGGATTCGACCTCCGTTCGCCACCGGGGACTGGAACGGGAGGCAAACCGCCATTGGATGCTTGAGTATCTGCTACGTGATCGACTGGGCGATGAATTCGACGCGGTTGTGGTTGGCCGAAATGAGCGTCAGACGTTCGCGGAGCTTGACGAGGTGTTCGAGCGCGGGCAGATTCGGACGAAGGAAGACCGGCGTGTCGGTGACCGGCTACGAGCCAAAGTGGTGGGTGCCCAGCCAAAGGACGGCATTCTCCTGCTGGAGGAAGTCTAACTCGCATTTTGGATTTCAGATTGTTGATTTCAGGTTTTCCCAAGAAGCTGGTCGATAGTCTATACTTTCCCGCACGAGTCTGGGCATGTGATGTGTCATTTTCAAGGGACGGATAATGGACGAGAAAAATACAGTTTCCGCTGACAACGAGATGTCCGAAGAAGCTATGCGGCCCGTAGCGTCTCCCCCTCAGAACGAGGGTGTGGAGATTGGTGGCGATGTGGCCGCCATCGACGAGTTGCGCCAGACTTTCGCCGCTGTGCGAACCGAGATCGCCAAGGTGATCGAGGGACAGGATGAGGTCATCTCGAAACTGCTGATCTGCATCCTCGCGCGCGGTCATGCTCTTCTCATGGGTGTGCCTGGGCTGGCAAAGACGTTGATGGTTCACTCTCTGGCCGAGACCATGGCGTTGGACTTCAGCCGTATCCAGTTCACGCCCGACCTGATGCCGGCCGATATTCTGGGCACCAATATGGTCATGGAATCGCCCGACGGGAAACGCTTCTTCGAGTTTCAGAAGGGCCCCATCTTTACACAGATCTGCCTGGCCGACGAAATCAACCGGGCCACCCCAAAAACCCAGTCCGCCCTGCTCGAAGCGATGCAGGAACACTCTGTCACCGTCGGCGGCACGCGACACCAACTCGAGGAGCCGTTCTTCGTCATGGCGACGCAGAACCCGATCGAGCAGGAAGGCACCTACCCCCTGCCCGA
>JAGLDW010000662.1 GCA_023145395.1 Lentisphaeria bacterium
CCCTGGTCAACCGGCATCTTGAAGAGGTCGCCCACTATCCGTCGCTCCGCGCGGACGCGCTGGTAGAGACCCTGTCGGCGACGATGAGCGCTCCCGCCTCCACCGTTGTGGCGGGAAATGGCTCGACCGAACTGCTCTATGCCCTGTTTCGAGCTTTGGCTCCTCGGCGTGTCGTCATACCATCTCCGGCCTATGGCGACTATGCGGTGGCTGCGAAGCTGGTCGGCACCGAAATTCTGCCAGTTGTTCTCTCGGCGGAGAATGGCTTCGCGCTCGATTTCGACGCGCTGGCCGACTTGGGTCGCGAGGGGGACATGCTTGTGCTGGGTCGTCCCGGCAACCCCACTGGCTTGGCGCCCCCGGCCAGCAAGATCCGGGCTCTGGCGCAGAGGCTGCCCGAACGCACGATTCTGGTGGACGAGGCCTTTGTCGATTTTCTTGAGAGCGACCGGACTCTTCTCGATGATCGCCCCCCAAACGTGATAGTGCTTCGCTCCCTGACCAAGTTCTACGCCATTCCCGGCCTGCGGTTGGGCTACGCCGTCGCCGAGGTTGATGTGGCGGCGAAGTTGCGCGAGCAGATTCCCCCCTGGTCAGTCGGCACGCTGGCGCAGGCTGTGGGTGTCGCCGCTCTGCGCGATCAGGACTACGCGGACGAAACGCGGCGGTGCACGGCGGAGTACCGAGTGGCGCTGCAGCAGGAACTGGCCAGATTTTCCACTCTGCGAGTGTTTCCGGGCACTGCCAACTACCTATTGCTGCAACGGCAGGATGGCGAAAGCGCACGGAATCTCGCGGATGTGCTGCTGCGGGACCACCGCATTGCCATTCGGGTCTGCGACAACTACGTCGGTCTAGACGACACATTCTTCCGCGTGGCAGTACGCCTGCCGCAGGAAAACGAGCGATTCCTCGATGCGCTTGGCTGCTGCCTTGGCGAGAAGAATGCCCGTGTGGCGAAACGAAAAAAGGCGCGGACACCGGCACTGATGATTCAGGGCACCACCTCCAACGCGGGCAAGAGTGTTCTGGCCGCCGCCTTCTGCCGGATCCTGGCCCAGGACGGCATCCGTGTGGCACCGTTCAAGGCCCAGAACATGTCCCTGAATTCGTTTGTGACCAGGGACGGCGGCGAGATGGGCCGGGCCCAGGTTGTCCAGGCGCAGGCTTGCCGCCTGGATCCCGAGGTCCGGATGAACCCCATTCTGCTCAAACCCAGCAGCAGCACGGGCAGTCAGATCATCCTCATGGGACATCCCATCGGCAACCTGGACACGATGGCGTACACCGAGCGCAAAACGAGACTGCGCGCGGCCGTCCACAAAGCCTACGACTCTCTGTCGGGCGAGTTTGACGCGGTTGTTCTCGAGGGCGCGGGCAGTCCCGCCGAGGTCAATCTGAAACGCCACGACCTGGTGAACATGCAGATGGCCCGCTATGCGGAGGCACCGGTCCTGCTTGCCGGGGACATCGACCGGGGGGGGGTCTATGCCGCCTTTGTCGGCACCCTCGCGGTGATGGAGGAATGGGAGCGGCGTCTGGTGGCGGGGTTTCTCGTCAACCGATTTCGGGGCGATGCCTCGTTGCTCCAGGACGCCCATGACTACGTGCTCGACTACACCGGAAAGCCCGTGTTCGGAGTGATCCCCCATCTGTCCGCGCTGAATCTGCCGGAGGAGGACTCGGTCGAGTTCAAGAGTGGACAGCCGGGCTCTGAACCGACCCGCTCGGACGCTGTGGAGATCGTCGTTGTCGATTTGCCCCACATCTCCAATTTCACCGATTTCGACGCCTTTCAGCTTGAGCCGGACGTTCGTTTGCGCGTGGTGCGCCGCGCGGAGGATCTGGGGTGCCCCGATGCCGTGATTCTTCCTGGCAGCAAGAATGTGCCGAGCGATCTCGCCGCCCTGCGGAAATGTGGTTTGGCGGATGCGCTTCTGCGCCTTGGCGCCGATGGTCAAACGGTCGTCGTGGGGGTATGCGGCGGACTCCAGATGCTCGGATGCAGCATCGCCGACCCGCATGGAGTGGAGGGCGCAGGCGCGGAGTCCGTCGATGGGCTTGGGCTGCTGCCGATCACCACCGTGTTCGCGCGAGAGAAGACCCTGACCCGGAGCGAAGGACGGCACCTGGCCAGTGGCGCTCCAGTCGTTGGCTACGAGATTCATCATGGCGTCACCGAGGTCGGCGCCTGCCACCCCATGTTTGCGAACTCCGCAGATCAACAGCTTGGCGTGTGCGCAGAGGGGGAGCGGATCTGGGGAAGCTACCTCCATGGAATCTTTGATTCAGATGCCTTCCGACGTGTTTTCATCGATGATCTGCGGATGCGCAAACGCCTGCCTCCCCTACGTTCCATCCAAGCGGCCTACGGAATTGAGGAAGCACTTGACCGGCTGGCCGACGTGGTCCGGGATGCAGTGGATATGGATGTGGTCTACCGAACAATGGGGTTGTGACGGCGTGGGAATCGAACGGCAACTTCTGGCGGCGCTGGCCTTGGATCTTCTTGTGGGGGATCCGTCATGGTTGCCGCATCCCGTCCGCTGGATGGGCGCGGGGGCGCTTCGCGCGGAATCGCTGCTGCGCCGAGTCATCTCGAGCGAGCGACTGGCTGGCATCTGCGCGGGTCTTCTTGTGATGGTTCTCTCCGGTCTGTCAGCGTGGCTTCTTCTGCATAGTTGCGGGCGCATTCATCCCCTTGTCGCGGATGGGATGGGTGCCCTCCTGATCTACACGACCCTGGCCGCTCGCGATCTTGCGCGACACGCCGACCGGGTGTTTCGGGCATTGGTCGCTGGCGATTTGCCGGAAGCGAGGCGACAGGTCGGCATGATTGTCGGTCGCGACACGGATGAGCTTGACGAGGAGGATGTGACGCGAGCGGCGGTCGAGAGCATTGCCGAAAGCACGGTGGACGGCGTGACGGCGCCCATCTTCTTCGCCCTGCTGTTCGGTCCCGTGGGCGCTATCGTCTACCGTGCGATCAACACGCTGGATTCCACCTTTGGCTACAGGAACGAACGGTATCTTCGATTCGGCTGGTTCTCGGCGCGCATCGACGATCTCGCCAATCTTGTTCCCGCCCGCCTGACCATTGTGGCGGCCATTCCTGCGGCGGCGTTCCTTGGGCTCAAGGCCCGGCGTTCCCTGCGCATGGTTCTGCGCGACGGTCGTAACCATGCCAGTCCGAATTCCGGCCTGATGGAGGCCGCGATGGCCGGTGCGCTGGGAGTGCAACTCGGCGGCACGAACAACTACTTCGGCACACCCATGACCAAGCCCACAATCGGAGATCCGGATACGCCCCTGCGGGCCAACCACATCCCCCAAGCCTGTAGGTTCATGTTTGCGACGTCCGCAGTTTTTGCCGCTGTCGGCATTCTCCTACGCTGGATGGCGGTACATTGTTTTACAGTTGGCATCACAATTGTTTCCGCCCAATTATGAAACGAATGTATTGCTGTAATAGACTATCGGCCAGCATCTTGGAATAATCTTAAATCAACAATCTGAAATCCAAAATGTGAGTTGTGAGACTATGACTGAGACATCCGCGACAGCGCCCCGCATTCTTGTCTTCACTGGCGACGGGAAGGGCAAGACGACCGCTGTGATGGGCATGGCTTTGCGTGCGGCGGGGCATGGCTTGCGCGTCCGTGTTCTGCAGTTCGTGAAGCGTCCCCCCGGATCGGGTGAAGCCGCCTCCCTCCAGGCACTGCCCACAGTCTGTATCAGCCAGTGCGGCCGGGGATTCATTCCACCCCCTGACAGTCCGCGCTTCGCCGAGCACCGACAGGCGGCCTGCGAAGGACTGGCTGCCGTCACCGAGGAAATTGCCGCAGGCTCGTGGGATGTTGTCGTCCTGGACGAACTTTGCGTGGCCGTCGCCCAGGGACTGGTTCCGGAAGCTGATGTTCTGGCTCTGCTGGAGGTGCTGCCTGCTGGGATTGTCCTTGCCATGTCCGGCCGGGGCGCCACTCCCGCGTTGATCGCCGCCGCAGACACGGTCACGGAGCTAAAATGCATCAAGCATGCGATGGATGCGGGCCGACCAGCACAGCGAGGAGTGGAGATGTGAGCGACTCCGCCCCCGCGATTGTACTAGCTGCCTCCGGCACGTCGATGCCCACGGCTCGAAAGGTCTTCGACCACATCGACCAGTTGGCGCGGGAACGCTATCCGCAGCACGAGATTCGCTGGGCGTTCACCTCAAACGCCATCATTCGCAAACTCCGGAGCGAGGGGATTGCGGCGCAATGCCCAGAGGAAGTGGCCGCCGACTTGCGCGATGCTGGGTTTCGACGCGTGGCGATTCAATCCCTGCATATCGTTCCGGGTCGGGGATTCGAGAAACTGAAAGAGGCCTGCATCCCTCGGATGCGGGTGGCGATTGGCAAGCCTCTGCTCGCTTCGGACCAGGACATGCAGAAGGTGATCGCCGCAACTGCGGAGTGCGAGCCAGCATTGCGGGATCCGCAGATCCCGGTCGTGCTCGCCGCCCATGGGAACTCTCGTCGTCCGGAGTTCAACCGCGAGTTGATCCAGCTCGATGCGCTGCTTCGTGCAGCATTTCCCGCAACGCAGGTGGCGACTCTGAAAGGACAGCCCGGAAGCGATGGGCTGGCAGAGGCTTCTCGGCTCGCCAGAAAAATGGGCCGGGTCCATTTCATCCCATTCATGCTTGTGCCCGGAGATCATCTGATGAACGATGTCATGGGGGATGAGCCGGGTTCCTGGAAACAGATCGTCGGCGCTGCCTCCACCACCTGTAGCCAGTCTCTCGGATATCGCGACCAGGTGCTCCAACTGTTTTTCGTCCATCTGGACGACTGTCTCAGTGAGCTGAAGTAGCAGGGCGCACGCGGGGAGAATTTCTGCGGACTGCGCAGATCGTGTCGGCTACGGGACCAGTTCGCCCATGAGCATGATGCTGCCGATGTACCACGCGCCGCCGTCGAACTTCTTCGGGTCGAGCGGCTTCTCCAACAGCTTCGCGTTCTGCTTTCTACGGGCCAAAATGGCCGCCTTGTCGAATTTTCCGGCGTGGAGGACCAGCTTGACCGTGTGCACCGACTCGGGATCGAGCCCGGAAGCGATGGCCATGGTCTGCAGACGGTAGTATGTGCAGTAGGCGTCGAAGCGACGGCGGAGACCTGCGGGCTTGCCGTCCACAGTCACGATCACCTGGCCGCAGTCGGGGCCCACCAAATCGTAGATGCGCAGGTCGCTACCCTTGAACTTGAAGGTGACAATTTCGCCTGGTTTCCGAG
>JAGLDW010000663.1 GCA_023145395.1 Lentisphaeria bacterium
CGAACTCTCCGTGGAAGACGTTGTCGTGTTCATGCACGTCCACGCACATGGTGTTGTACCAGAGGCCGAGTTGGTGCGAGCCGGGCGCGGCCCAGAGCAGGTTGTGGTGCAGGTCCACGTCACAGGTTCCGGCGTCGAGGTAGACGATTCCGAGCACCTTGATGCGCATGCCGAACGTGTCGTAGCAATCGTGCATGACATTGTAGACGACTTGCGAGTTCAGGCCGTTGAGCGTGCCGCCGCTCGAGTAGTAGCCCGTCAGAAAGCCGGCGTCTTTCGTCTGTAGCATGCCGTTGTAGAGATGGTTGTGCGCAAACAGCGTCGCCATGTAGTCCATGGGACCGCGATCGCGCGATGCCTTGCTTGTGCCGTTGCCGTAGAAGTTGAAGAAGTGCCGACCGGCGTTGCGCATGGTGTTGTAGGTGATTACGTGCCCGCCGACCAGGAAGTTTTCGTAGTCCTTGTAGTCGGATACCGCGTCGGTGATCGCGTTCAGGTAGTGACTGCAGTAGTCGATTTCGTCGATGAGGCAATTGTGGATGGTATGATGATAGCCTCGGACGTAGAATCCGGCGCCAGCGCTGTAGCGGACGGTGCAGTTGAGGAAGGCGTTGTCCCGGCCGCCGACAAAGATTCCGGTCTCGCCGGATTTGATCGTGTCACGGCCATTCTCGATTTGTCCGATGGAGTAGAAGCGGGTGAAGTGCGAGATGTATTCCAGCGTGCAGTCGTCCACAATGCAGTTGGCCGAGCCGTCGAGGCGCATGGACGCGGCGTGGATGTTGAGACCGGCGATGCGGATGTGTGCTCGACCGCTCAGGTCAAAGGCGAGCTGGCGGCGCTTGGCTTCGACCTGGAACGGCTTGCGTCCAGACTTTGGGATCAGGTACAGCGTGTCGTCCTGCCAGTGCCACTCCCCGGGCTGGTCGAGCGCGTTCCTGTGCCCGACGATCATGCCGCGCCCCTCTTCGGGCTGGTAGCGTCCGCCGTAGGCTGGTCCGAACCACCAGACTCTTGTCCGGTCGCCGACCGTGATCTCGCCGTCCTTCGACCCCTCGATGATGCCAGTTTGGGCCGACCAGCCTTGGTAGTGGACCCCATAGTAGCATGCGCCCTTCCAGTGGTCGTCTGGAACCCCTTCGAGCAGCTTTCCGACGATGCGCCCCGGTTCCTTGACGGGGTTGGGGATGGAGAGCTCGGCGAATGTGGGCCAGAGTGGAGACAGATCCGAGACGTACATGCCCAAATCGCCTTCCGGCTGGTTCGGATGCCGCGCCTCGATGACCACCTCGCCGTTGACGAAGACTTGGTTTCGTCCCTTGCCCAGCGTCCACGGCATGGGAGCCTTCCATATTGTGTCCGTGTGCCTTTCCCAGCCTGTGAGCGGGTCGCAGCCGGAAATCACGACTGTGTCGTTCTCGTATAGCCTAACCGTGATGGGCTTGTCCACCATGCCGTTGCGTGGGAAGAGGACCGTCTCGCGATAGGTGCCGGCGTGGATCAGCACCGTGTCGCCCGGTCGTGACCTGTCCACTGCGCCCTGAATCGTTTGCAGCGCCACATCGGGCTTCACGCCGAGGCCAGTGTTGCCGTCATCCCCCTGCGGCGAGACATGGTAGTCCACAGCCTGTGCGCAGTGCGCAAAGAGGATTGTCGCGGCGGCGCCGAGAACTAGGGTGCAGGTGTGTCGGCTCATAATTGTACATCCCTTTGTTGGACGGTGCGTTTCCATTCAGTGGACGGGCCCGTGCCGGTTCGAATCGGCTTTTCACGATTCCACTCCTCTTGACACGCTGTGCCATGTGCCTACACTTATATCAGAGAATCTGATTTGCACAATGTTGAGCACCTTTCGGGCTGCATGGCCTGAGGCTTTGATCGTGGCGCCGATTTCAGGAGATAGGTGAATGAACACGGCTCGATTTTTGTGGGACGAGCTGGAGTCGGTTGTGGCTGGGGAGTGGCTGCTTCCTCCCTCGACGTCGAAAGCTGGTGTGCGGGGTGTGATTGACGATAGTCGCTTTGTGTCCGCTGGCGCGCTGTTCGTCGCCGTGCGCGGGGAATTGGCCGACGGGCACAAATACATGGTGCAAGCCGCGCAGGCGGGGGCGACTGCCGTGTGCGTGGAGCGGATTTCCGAGGAGCAGCAGACCATTCTAGCCGAGCTTGGCGTGGCCTGCCTGCGCGCCGGAGACGGCCTGGTTGCGCTACAGGCGCTTGCACGTGCCCATCGACGTCGATTCAAGGATCTGGTCCTGGTCGGGATTACGGGAAGCTGTGGCAAGACAAGCACCAAGGAGATGATTGCCGCCGTGCTGGAGCAACGCTGGCGGGGCGCTGTGCTGAAGACCGAGGGAAACACGAACAATCATTTCGGGGTGCCCAGAAACTTGCTGCGGCTGACGAATGGTCACCGTGCGGCCGTGATCGAGATGGGGAGCAATCATCCGGGTGAAATCGCCCTGCTTGCGGCCCTGGCGGAACCCACACTGGGAGTGGTGTCGAACATTGGACACGCACATCTCGAGTTCTTTGGCGATCTTGCTGGCGTCGCGTGCGAGAAGGGGGACATTCTGGCAGGCACTGCTTCCGACGGACCGGTTGTGCTGCCAACCGAAGCCGCTTCGCTCGAAACACTGAAGGAAAAGGCCGGTGCGCGACGTGTGCTTTGTTTTGGCAGTGGGACCGAGTCGGATATTCGTGTGAGGTATGAGGGTCTGGGCGACGACGGTGCGTATGGTGTGCGTCTTCAGTGGAGAGACAGTGGGGAGGAGCGTCTTTTGCACTGGTCTCTCGGAGGCGCGCACCAAGCGCTGAACGCCGGCGCGGCGGCGGCTGTGGGAACGGCGCTGGGCATTGCCCCGGATTCCATCGTCGCCGGATTGTCCGCATGTCGCCTCCCCGGAATGCGCATGGCGATTCACGAACTGGCAGGTGCGCATTGGGTGAATGATGCCTACAACGCCAATCCCGACAGCATGCGCGCGGGGGTTCGATGGTTTGCGGAACTGACGAAGCGGGTGCCTCGATCCGCGCTGGTTCTCGTTGTGGGCGACATGCTGGAGCTTGGGCACGATGGTCAAGACGAGCATGCCTCGCTGTTGTCCTGGCTTGCCGGGGAACTGCCCGGCGCCACGGTCGTGCCGGTGGGATCGCTCATGTGCGCGGCGGCGTGCGGCGCAGGCTTGGAGGGGTATGCGGATGTGGAGGCTGCAGCGTCACGAGTTGCGGAGTTGGCAGGAGAGGGGAGCTGGGTGTTTCTCAAGGGCTCTCGGGGCATCGCTCTGGAGAGTCTGATTCCTGCGGAACCTTCCAGATAAATTGTCCAGTGCGCTGCAGATGGTTGAGCTGTTCGATGCTCTGCTCTGACTTGCGCCGGACCGACTCGAGGGTGTTGAACGCATTGTGGGGCGTGCAGACGACATCGTCGCGCGCCGACATCTCAAGCACGGCGCGCACTGTGGCGCTGTCCGGGCTCCTCCCTTCGCGCAGCGACACCGCCAATTCGGGCTCTTCGTCGTAGACATCGAGTCCAACCCCTCCGAGATGGCCGGATTCGAGCAAGTCGAGCAAGGCTGCGGCATCCGCCAATTCCCCGCGGGCGGTGTTGACAAAGATTGCCCCCTGCTTGAGCGCACGGAGGCGGTCATGGCCGAAGAAGTTGCGGTTGGCTGCAGTCAGATTCATGCCAACGGCGAGCACGTCGGCCGCAGGCAGCGCCTCCTGGATGTCCATGTAGTGCAGACCGGACAGGTTGTGGACGGGATCCACGCCTAGGACATTCATGCGCAGGCCTCGCCCGATATCGACAATCTCTTTCCCGATGTTGCCCACGCCGACCACGACGAGTGTCTTGCCGGCGCATTCGCCGCCTGTCAGTCCGTCGCGGTGGAACGAGGAGAAGTGCGCACATTGCCGGGGCAGGCGTCGGAGCAATGCCATCCACATCATCATCGCCTGTTCCGCCACGGCCCGGTTGCAGTACAGTGGCAGGTAGCCACAAGGCAGGTCCGCGCCTGTGCGGGTCCGGTATGCATGTATGTGGTCGTAGCCTGTGCTACGGGTCAGGATGCCCGCGAGGCGGGGTGCCCAGTGATCGGGAAGCAGGGACTGGGTGCGTACGCTGATCACAGGCGCGGGAGGTGCTTCCCCAATGCCAAATTCCTGGGTTGTGGCGGCCGTGAAACCTGCGCGGATAGGGTCGGGGAGAAAGTGCTCCAGTTCCTTCCTCTCCTCCTCGAACGCTTCAAAGAAAAACACATCGTATGGCATAGGGGCACCAGTGTCTCCGAGCGCGAACGTGCGCATGCGGTTGAGAATTTTCACATCCGTTCAGCAGCGACAATGGAGGTGGCCAGGCGTCGGGCGTCGGCATCCGCACGCAGGATGGTCTCCAGCGAATCCGCCGCCGAGGCTTGGATTCCGGCCATTGTCGCTTCGACTGTTCTCGAGATTCCCGGGAAGAGGAGTTCTCCCGAGATGAACTTGTCCACGGCTATTTCGTTGGCGGCGTTGTAGACCGCAGGCATGACGCCCCCTGTCGCGAGTGCCTCCTTGGCCAGCCGGATGGCGGGGAACCGGTCGTGGTCGGGCGGTTTGAAGTCCAGCCGCATCGCCTCCGAGAAGTCGAACCTTCGGAGAGGCGAATGGAGGCGTTCTGGGTAGGTCAGGCAGTATTGGATGGGCAGGCGCATATCCGGGTGCCCCATCTGGGCGATGACACTTCCGTCGGTGAACTCGACCATGGAATGGATGATCGACTGCGGGTGGACAACCGTCTCGATGCGCTCTGGAGGCATGTCGAAGAGCCAGCGGGCCTCGATGACTTCGAGCCCCTTGTTCATCAGCGTGGCGGAGTCGATGGTGACCTTTCCGCCCATGCTCCAGGTGGGGTGGGCGAGCGCCCTCTCCACCGTCACGGAGTCCAGATCCAAATCGGGGCAGTCGTGGAAGGGGCCTCCGCTGGCGGTGATGATCAGGCGTTCCACACTCTGCTTGCACTCTCCTTCCAGACACTGGAAGATGGCGCAGTGCTCGCTGTCCACGGGTAGCAGTCGCACCCCGTGGCGGGCGGCTTCCTCCGTGACGAGGGCGCCTGCCATGACCAGGATCTCCTTGCTGGCGAGAGCGATGTCCTTTCCTGCGCGAATGGCTGCGAGGACGGGTCGAAGCCCCGCCGTGCCGACGATGGCGCACAGGACCATGTCCACATCGTCTCCAGCCAGGCGTTCGCAGAGTTGCTCCTCGTTCTCAAGGACGGCACAGTCCTGGTGGAGGCTGGCAGCGAGTTCGCTTCGCATTTCGGGCAGCGGCGTATGGGTCCATTCGCAGCCGAATTCCCGTGCCTGCGCCGCCATGCGTTCCACCCGTGTTCGGGCGGCAAGCCCAACCACTTGGACGCGTTCCGGCCCCAGATGCGTGGCGACGCGCAGGGCGTTTTCCCCAATGGATCCAGTGGAGCCGAGGATGACAATGCGCTTGGTCATAGACGGGGTGCTTTGCTCACTACTCAGCCCTCGAGAAGGCCGTGAATGGTTTCGGCCAATGTCTCGGGGGTGATGGGTTTCATGAGGTAGGCCTTGATGCCGATACTCATGGCTCTCGCTTCATCAATTATGGCACTATACCCCGTCGTTAGGACGATGGGCAGGTCAGGCCGGATCGCGAGCATCTTTTGGGCGAGGTCGAAGCCGGTCATCCCCGGCATGGTCTGATCCGTGATCACCAGATCGTATTTCTCAGGATCTGCGGCGAATGCTTCCAGCGCTTCGATGCTGACAGTGTGTGTGGTGACGTTGTAGCTATGTTCCTCTCCCACGAGTTTTCCGAGTTCGGCCAGCATTTGCTCGTCATCCACAAAAAGAATATGCTCCCCATGTCCCTGGGTTTCGCTTCGGCGAGGTTCGTCCCAACCGGTGGCCCGCGGTGTTGTTGGCGTCTCCGCGTCACTGGCCAGAGGCAGATAAAGGGTGTACAGGCGCCCTTTGTGGAGGGGACTTCTCATGGTCAAGGCACCACCTAGCTCGAGGAGAATGTTTTGTATGACGTCGAAGTCTGAGGCTGAGGGGCGCTGCGTCCGCTCGTTTGACAGGTCCCGTGGGCTTTCCGGAAACAGAGCGTCGATCACACTGCTGGAATCGCCAATGTGTATGAGGGCGTACCGTCCATGGTGCAGCTTGTCGAGGACATGTGTGGGCAGGTCGTCCTTCACCTCTATCTCGTCGAGGGTGATGTAGAGCCTTCCCGATTCGGTTCCGAACCCTCTCAGCACCTTCAGCGCCAGGGTGATGATCACCTCGACCAGCTGTACGGAAGAGACCAGCACGGGGGTTGAGAGTGGGTGCAGATCTACCGTGAGTTCCACCGTTGCGGGCAGGGAGGCGCGAAGCATGCGTGCCGCCTCCTGAAGTACTGGTTCCAGCATCGTGATGCTGGGGGGCTGTTCGTTCTTCCGGCAGAACGCCAGCAAGAGATCGGTGAGATCGGAAGCTCGCAGGGCGGAGTCCCGGATGCACTCCACGTAATGGCGTGTGTCGCCAGTCGGAGGTGGGCTGCTGGCCATGAGTCGTTGCGCATACCCGATGACCGCTTGCATGAGATTGTTGAAATCGTGGGCGACCCCGCCCGCCAACTGGCCAACCGCCTCCATCTTCTGGGACTGACGAAGTTGGGCCTCGAGCCTCTTTTTCTCCTCCTCCGCCCGCTTGCGTTCCGTGATGTCGCGTCCTATGGCAATGATATACTCAGGATCTTCCTCGATATCTCTAATAACGGCTACAGTGTATTCCGTAGTGATGCGCCTCCCATCTTTCGTGATGAACTCTAACACTACAGTGCCAATTCCTGTCTTGATTACCTGCTCAACAACGGCAGCGGCCTTGCTCAGATCCTCTTCACTGTAATAACTGCCAGGTGCCTTCATCGACCGGATTTCCTGGTCGCTGTAACCGGATACCCTACTAAACGTCTCGTTCCATCGCACAGCCCGTCCAGTGGATGGTTCAAAGACAAAGAAGGTATCTGTCTGCGCATTGAGTGCTGCTTCAGTAAACTCCTTTTCCGCCGTTAGCGCCTGCTCCGTCCGCTTGCGTTCCGTGATGTCGCGCTGGAGACCTGTATGGGCGAAGGTGTTCCCCTGCTCGTCAACT
>JAGLDW010000664.1 GCA_023145395.1 Lentisphaeria bacterium
GTGCTGATGCCACACTGCGCTGTGATCCGAACCGGGGGAGGCTCTGGAGCCGTCCGCCCCATCTCGCCAAGCGCCTTACTGTAGACTCCGTAGAGAGAATCGGTGAGAGATTGCCGCTCGGCTTTGAACTCCTCGAGAATCGGCCCCATCAGAAGACCCTTTGCGGGGAAAGCGTGACCGCCACAGTTAATGCACGATTCCACCCGGTATTCCGACACCCATAGTCCGGATCTGGCAAGGTACTTGCCCTGAATCTTGGCGGAGCGATAGTCACTCACTTTCAAGATGATCTGCTTCTTGAGAAACCCATCTTCATCAGGCAGAAAATCCTCGAACTCCGCCATGTAGTGGTACAGCCTGCGGTGCGTTCCGGCAGACATGACAATGCTACCTCGCACCGTGCTCTGGGCAAAGCCCCGCAGCGCCGACATGGCATCGCTGTAGAAGGGGGGAAGCTTCTCGCCATCGCGCCAGGCGTCGCAGTCAAGCGCAATCATGATGTTCGCGTCAATCTCGCTCGGCACGGCCTGTGTCCGCAACTCGTTCTGCATCCTGGCCTTCTCGGCCGGATCCGTGGTTGCAAGCATTTTCAGATAGGATTTCTTCAGTGGCGAGTCGGGCAGCAGTTCGTAGTAGCGTGTAATTTCACTGCCAGGCTCGAAGACTGACGCCTGCAATTCCTTGGTCTGGAGAGAAATCTGGCGTTGGAGAAGATCAAAAAAGGCGGTGATGCGCCGGGCGCGGGCGTCTTCATCCCGGTCGGCGATCGGCTCGTACGGTTCGCCAAGTCGCTCGCAATGAAATTTGCGCATCTGTTCCATCAACACATCGTCAACCAACGAAATAACGGAGGAGACACCGTATTTCGCCACTCGCAACGGCGTGTCAATGGTAAAGCCCGTACCCATCACGGGTATATGAAAACTGTGGGGGCGCCACGACAGAGCCCGCGTCACAGGGTCCAATGCCTGGTCGACACTTGTCATGCTATTTTATTCCTCAATATCAACATAGGCCAATCTCTGCTCTCGCCCGCAGGGGAGAACAGTGTGAAGCTCTTGAAAAACACCCTTTTTAGGACGTGGTATCAAACCCCACGCCATTGTGCTTGCACAATAGCCGATCAGTCACCAATTGCAACCCCACGATGCTGCGTGCGATGTGCACAGGGAGCCTGTGGAACTGAAAACCGGCGTCCGTCGCTTGCATGTCCGAAAGGTAGACATTACTTGCTTGTCGCAGGGTCGGCACGAAAGGTTCTCTGATGGAGTCAGTATGATGAAAAACTTCTGCCGGTTGTTTGTGGTGTTCTGCCTGCAACTCTCTCTCGTGGCTCAAGCTGCACCGTCCCGCATCGTGCGTGGCATCTACTGCCGACCGGGCCTGGCTATGGACAGTCGTCTATGGACGTCCTATGGCAGTGGTTTCACGCTGGATCCGCAGGGTGCCCATTCGGGAGATATTGGAGTGCGCTGCGGCACAGCCGACGACACCGAGGCGCAGGGCGTCCTGCAGGTGGTCGAAATCCATCAGAAGGAAGCCCGTCCCATTGTGGTCGGCGGATGGGCCAGACTGGAGGGTGTGAACGGCACTCCGAGCTACAAATGCTCCGTCTACGTTGACTGTCGGCTGACGAACGGCAAGAGCTGGCCCATGCAGATCGCCGTGTTCGATCCGGCCAAGACGGGTTGGCAGTATTCGGAGAAGACCTACACGCCCCCCGCCCCTATCGCGTCCGCCCGCGTCTATGCGTTTCTCCGGGAGAAGGCTGGCACAGCATGGTTTGACGATCTCTACCTGAGCGAGGTGCTGGACGAAACGGGAAAACGTTCTGCCAACCTCCTGCAATCCCCCGGATTCGAACGCCAGAGCAATCGTGAAAACAGCCAGCGAAAGGCATTTTTCGCAGAGCTTGAGTCGATGAACTGCAACGCCTTTCATTTCTACCAGAGCGTTCGCTGGGCCGACGTGGCGGAAGGACAACCGCTGGCCCCCATCCCCGACGACGATCCCATGCCCAGTTTCATCGAGGCTTGCCACCGGCGAGGGCTCGGAGTCTGGCTGACTGTGGGCCTGGGCTATCCAATCGTGCGGGATGTCTCTTCCCCGGGATTCCCCCTCTACGCCTGCGTTAACAACCGCTGGGGGGATGCGTACACGCGAGCCGTGGCGCACTTTGCCCGCTACAAAGTCGATGGCATTGGCGTCGTGCCAGACGAATGGACCTACACGACGGGGCGGCTGAAGCGTGTGTTTGGGAAACATGCGAACGCCAAGGTCGCCGCGCATTACAAAGGCCTGACGAGCCATGCGCACTGCCCGGTCTGCCACGAGCGCTTCAAGAAACAGTACGGCCTCGATTTCCCGGACATGTCGACGCCCTGGCAGTCCCCGGACCCAGTCTGGGCCAAGCTGCTGGAGTTCCGCTATCGGGAGACAGCCGCCTGGATGCAGCGCAGCATAGCCGCGGCCAAGAAGGTCAACCCGAATGTCACAACCGACACCATGATCTGCGTGCTGCCCGTGTGCAGTGACGATCGCATTGGCGCCGGCGCCGCCTGGGACATGATCGGCGCGGACACGGAGCTGGACTGCCTGCAGACCGACCCCTATATCCTGCTCCACAACTACCGCGGCGATTCGACGCACTACTACACCAGCGAGACAGCCATCCACCTGACTGCCGCCAACTGGCCGCGCTCTTCCGGGGTCACCCTCGAGGCCTGCCGACTGCGGGCCAAAGACCGCCGCCTAGACCCAGCCGAGGTCTACGGATCGGCGCTATCCTGCCTGATGCATGGCGCCAGAGAGTTTTTCTGGTGGCATATGACCCACGTTACTGGCAAGAGTGACTGGGTGGACGCGCCTGCTGCAAAGGCGCGGGTGGCTGCTGCCTACGACGTCATGCGCCGCATGGAGCCCGTGGTAGTGGATGCGGAGACTCCCGGACGCATCCTGGTCCTCTATTCCCGTCGTTCGGAGGACTTGTGGCACTGGCTGTCCAGAGCCAAGGCCAACGTGGCGGTCGAAACCACGATGGAGGCGCAGGCGGCGGATGACGGCAAGCCGCAGCGCGCCGGAGCAACCGATGACCGGCGGGGATTCGTCGCCCACAAGAATGTGCTCAACTGGCTCATGCGCCGGGGATATCCTTTCCAGACAACATTCATCGAGCGCCCCGACCCAGCCCGACTGCAAGCGGCCGAGACGGTCATCGTTCCCTTCCCGCTGGCTCTGACGCAGGGCGAGGCGTTGACGGTGCGACGATTGGCCGAGAAGGGGCGGACCGTGATCCTGCTGAACGAACTCGCGCCTCTCGACGAGTCGGGGGGAGTGCTAGAGACACCACGCCTGGAGTCTCTCTTCGGCGCCAAGACGCCTGCTCCAAACATGGAGGGCATGGTGACGGCACGGTTCGGCGCTGGTCGTGTCATCTTCCTGGGGCGCAATGCGGCCCGGCGGCTGTTCGTCGCGCAAACGCCGCAGCGCGACCGTGCGGCACGCGTTTCATTGGCTGCATTTGGTGCCGAGATGACAAGTCGGCTGGATCAAGTCATTGGAGTCAGGAAAAGTCTCTTCTCCCAGCAACCAGACCTGGACGTCGAGGCAGTGCTGGCATCTGGTGAAAAAGGTCATGTCCTGCTTGCCATCAACTGGGATGTGGAGCATGCTGTGACTGTGTCGTTTCGAAAGGCGGCGCTGGGCGGGAAGTCTGCCGGCCAGGGATTCTCGATCACCGCCAACGGTCTCGTCAAACCCATCGCGTTCCGCCACGCTCAGCTTCGTCTTGAACCGCAGCAAGCAACGATGATCCACCTACAGCAATAAAAAGTGTTCGGGCCGCCGCCGGACTTGTCCCTGTGGAGCGATGATTCGAAGAAAAGAGGAACAGAACATGAACCCGATGACCAATGCACGCATCCTACTCACATCGTTGTCCGTGGCAGTTGGGATCATGACGGCCAGCCCCCGCGCCCTCGCGATCCCGGCGGACGAACCACCGGATTTCGTGCCCTTCGGCGTCTACCTGAGCTGGGAGCGAATTGGCGGCAACGCGAAGGCGGCCGGTATTGACCGGTGGACGGATGCCTGCCGACGGCTGGACGCTCTCGAAACCTGCAAGGTCAACCTGCTGTGGGTGACAAACATGTCTGAGAAGGACCTGCCGCGGCTGATCGACGAGTGTGACAAACGCGGCATGCGCCTGCTCCCTTCGATGGCCTCCATCGAGGCAAAAGTAGACTGGCGCTGGGCCAAGGACGGCCAGTATTACGCCAAACGAGTCCCCCAAGTCGTCGAGAAGGCGGGAGGCAAGAAGACGCTGGTGGGCTGGGTGCTCAGCGACGAACCCCTAGTCAAACATTTCCCACGCGTCGAAAGCCTCCAGCAGCGCTTTCGCGAATGCGATCCGACACGCTTCTGCACCGCAGTGACCATGTGGCCGCAGACACCGGCCGCAGCCAAGGATCTCCACCTGCCCGTTGTCTGTGTCGATCTGTACCCATTTTTCGGACCGAAAGATCCGAACGGCCCGCACACCGACTCTGCCAGCAAGAGCTTTTTCCGGCGCAATGCGGCCGCGATGATCGAGGCCATCGGTTCACGCAAAACAGTCGGTTGGGTGATGGGCATGTGTTTCAGCGACATCTGGGGACCACGCCGCTACGACTCGCGAGGACATCTGATCGGCCTGCCGGGCTCCTACTTGCACTGGCGGGCTCCGACGCTGGCGGAGATGCGCTGGCAGGTGTGGGAGACATTCCGCAGCGGCGCCAGGGGGTTTGTCAGCTACACGCTTGCACCCGAGGCTCCCAATCCGAAAACCAAAACGCTGGCGCCCCCGAAGGTGACCTGGAAGAGTGTTCTGGCCACAAAGGAAACCGACTTGGGGCCGAATGCGCTGACCAATCCGGATGGCAGCGTGACACCGCAGCTCACGGAGTTGGGGCGAGTGTACGCCCAGCTCACTCCGCATGCCGGTCTGCTGCATCGCTGGCAACGCCTTGCGGAACCATTGCTGGAAGTCAATGATCCTGGAAAGGGACAGGTGTTTGTGGATCCAGTCGACAAAACAACCTATGCGCTGGTGCTGAACGACGACCTGCGGCGCAAGCAGACCATCTCCGTGCGCGTTGGGGAAGGAATTGTCGCAGTGCGCGATCTACTTGCGGACACCGCAATGACACTCAACAAGGACTTTGCCGGTGGGAGCGCCACTGTCAGCGTACCATTGGCGGCCGGGGACGGCACGATTCTGGTCCTGACACGGGACAAGAAAGCCCAGCCGTAGGAGCACGGTCCAGACCTACAAGAATTCAACGCAAAGACGCAAGGGCGCAAGGGTGCAAAGGGGGCATGGGTTGGAGGGATCGACACTCTTTTCATTTGCATTCTTCCTTGCGCCTTTGCGCCTTTGCGTGAAA
>JAGLDW010000665.1 GCA_023145395.1 Lentisphaeria bacterium
ACAGACATGTCCAAACCGAACATTGTGTACATCCTCGCGGACGACATGGGGTACGGCGATGTCTCATGCCTCAATGCGGACTCGAAGATTCACACGCCGAACCTGGATCGCATCGGCAGCGGCGGCATGCGGTTCACGGACGCCCACTCCAGTTCGGCGGTCTGCACACCATCCCGGTACAGCATCCTCACCGGCCGCTACAACTGGCGTTCGGCTCTCAAAAAGGGTGTGCTCCTCGGCTACGACTCTCCGCTGATCGAAGAAGAGCGGGAAACCGCGGCCACATTGCTCTCCCGCCACGGCTATCACACTGGTTGCGTCGGCAAATGGCACCTGGGATGGAACTGGGCGCTCAACAACGGCGATCCCAAGAACATCGACTTTTCCAGCCCCATCACCAACGGGCCGCGAGACCGGGTCGGCTTCGACTACTTCTTCGGCATCGTCGCCTCGTTGGACATGCCTCCGTTCACATATGTGGAGAACGATTTTCCCACCGCCATTCCCGACCGGATCATTGCAGCCAAACGGGAGGGAAAAGTCATCTGGAGCGAAGGGCCCATCGCGCCGGACTTCACCCATGAGGGAGTATTGCCCTCGTTTGCGGAGAAGGCCTGTTCCTACGTCCGGGAGCGTGCGGCGTGCGAGGAGCCTTTCTTCCTCTATCTTCCCCTGAACTCTCCCCACGCCCCCTGTCTGCCAACCACCGAGTTCCAAGGCAAATCGGGTCTGAACGACTATGCCGATTTCTGTCTGATGACCGATGCCGTAGTGGGTCAGGTGCTCGACACGCTTGAGGAATGCGGTGTGGCCGACGACACCATCGTGATCTTCACCAGTGACAATGGCTGCACTCCCGTGGCGGATTTCGAGACGCTCAAGAGTCTCGGACACAATCCGAGCTATGTGTTCCGCGGACACAAGGCGGACATCTACGAGGGCGGGCATCGAATCCCGCTACTCGTACGCTGGCCAGAGAGGATTCGGACCGGCAGCGTCTGCGACGACACGGTCTGCCTAGTGGATTTTCTGGCGACCTGCGCGGAAATCGTGGGGGAAGCACTGCCCGACGACGCAGGTGAGGATAGCATAAGCAACTTGCCAATATGGTGCGGCGACGCACTGGACCAGCACCTGAGGGAGGCGACCGTCCATCATTCCTTCAACGGCTCCTTCTCGATCCGCAAAGGGAACTGGAAGCTGGAGTTCTGCCCCGGATCGGGAGGCTGGAGCCAGCCGAGGCCCAACACGCCCGAAACAGAGGGATTGCCGCCAATCCAGCTCTACGACTTGGATGCGGACATCGCAGAGAGACGAAACGTTCAAGACGAGCATCCGGACATTGTGGCCGAACTCACCGAACTGATGACGCAATACGTGCGCACTGGGCGCAGCACTCCCGGAACGCCACAACCCAACACCGGACCGGATCACTGGCCCCAATTGGCATGGATGAACGCCAACCCATCCTGACCTAGCCCTTCTGCGAACTCCGCAAAATGCCATGGTGGGCTCTGCCCCCATGACCCCCGCCGGGGAATACCTGTACTCCCCGGACCCCACATCGCTGTTTTCAGGCACGCGCTGGACGAAGCGTCCGGCTCTCCGTACCTGAAAACGGTGGCCGTCGCTGACGCGACAAGCAATGCGCCACCGCAAACCATGGAGGGCCGATGTCCCCAGCGGCCGTGCCTTTGCGAACTCCGCGAATCCCTGGAGGGCCGATGTCCACAGCGGCCGTGCCTTTGCGAACTGCACAAGGCAAGTAGGT
>JAGLDW010000666.1 GCA_023145395.1 Lentisphaeria bacterium
TGTTCAACAGCGAACATCCGGACCCAGCGGATCCACTGCACAAGGTCTTTGTCGACGATGGGTACGGCATGAAGGATCTCCAGGGAAAGCGCCACACGGTAATTCCCTATTACACGCACTGGGTGCTCTGGCGTAAGACTGTCCTCCAGAGTCTGACGCATCTCGCCAATGCCTACACCATGACCGACGATTCCCGCTATGCTCACAAGGCTGCCATTTTGCTTGATCGCCTTGCCGATGTCTATCCTGACATGGATCTGACGGTCTCGACTCGGGAAAAAATGCTGAACAGCCATGGCGGTTCTGGCAGAGGAGGGATTCTCGGCTGTATCTGGGAGACTGGCACCGCCGTCAACATCGCGACCTGCTACGACCATATCTACGACGGGATTCGCACTGACGGGGAACTGGCTGCTTTCTGCGCCAAGCAGAGCACTGAATACAGTCTGTCCCCGCGAAACAGCATTGCCGAATTCGATGCGCATATTCAAAACAATCTTATCGGCGCCTTCTTCCGCAATTTGCTGGATGAGCGGATTCGGGGAAATACTGGGCATCATCAGAGAACCTGTGCCGTTGCGGCGATTGCCTATCATCAGCCCGAGATGACGGAAAAATGGCTGGATTGGCTTTTTGATCCGCAGTTCCCCAGTCCGCAGGCCAGAAAGCATGATCCGATTCAATGGGTGCTGACCGAGGGGTTGGACCGCGATGGCATGGGGGGGGAATGCGGCGGCTACGGTCTGATCTGGGTGCGGAGCATGGTTGAGATTGCCGGTCTGCTTGCCAGTTATCCCGAATACCGCAAACATGATATGCTTCGCGACTTCCCGAAATTCCGCAAGGCTTTTCTTGTGCCGGCCAAACTTCATTGTCTGGATGCCGTCCTGCCCCCCATCGGCGACACCAGCAAAGCGGGAGCTTGGGGACGGATTGCGCGTCCGGGGTCTTTTATGCAAGGCTATGAATGGTTCAAGGATCCGCAGATGGCCTCCCTAGCCTGGAAATATGCCGATCGCAAGGTTTCCGCGCTGCGCCGAAAGGACGATATTTTCCGCGCTGATCCGGATCAGCTGATCAATGAAATCAAACGTCTTGGTGAGAAGGCGACCGATGAGGCGTTCCCTGCGATTCATCTGGGGCGCTACGGCTTTGCCACTCTCCAATCCGGCAATGAAACCGCGACCGGCACAGCCCTCTGGATGCACTATGGCGGCCCCAAGGGGCATTCTCATTCCGACAGCCTCAATCTCGGGCTCTATGCCTGGAACATCGATATGCTTCCCGATCTTGGCTATCCGGAATACACCGGTGCCTGGCCCAAACGGGTGGGGTGGACTTCCCACACAGTCAGCCATAACACGCTGCTTGTCGATGATCGACGCAGTGCGAATCGGGGTGGACAGATTCTGCTGTTTAAGAAATCGGGAACCATGCAATTGCTGGAAGTGGAGGCACCTGACTCCTATCCCAACACCGAGAGTTACCGGCGGACTTCGGCCATGATCGAATGTGCCGAAGGAAACCGCTATGTGATCGACCTGTTCCATGCCCGTGGCGGCAATGTCCATCGCCTCTCCTGGCACGGTCCCGGCGAGAACACCACGGTTGAGGGGCTTGAGCTGGTGAAACAGGGAACCGGCACGTTTGCCGGCCCCAATGTGCCCTACGGGGAGTTCTATGATGGAAAGGTGGGATGGCGCTACAAAGGTGCCGGCTTCATGTATCTTGATAAACCTTCCCGCTCTGGAGCGACGAAGACTCCGTATACGGTCGACTGGCCGGTTGAGATGCGCCGCGAGCGGGTTCGCGCCGGCACTGTTCCCCATCTGCGGCTACACGCATTGACCGACTGTGACGAGGTCGCTCTCGCTTCCGGCTCTCCTCCGCAAAACAAAAGCGGAGCGCCAAAATGGCTTCGCTATCTGATTCAGACTCGGAAAGGTGACGCTTTGGAGAGCAATTTTGTCAATGTCCTCGAACCCTACAACAACACTCCCTTTCTGCGTTCTGTCAGACACCTCGAGGTCGAAGCCGCCGAGGGAGTGATTGCCACTGTCCTGCGCATCGAGCACGAGGATGGAACCACCGACTTCTTCCTCCATGCCAATCAGCGCACCCAGTTGAACGTCGAGGGGATCGAACTGGAGGGACAAGTCGGCTTTGTTCGCCTGCGCGACGGCAAAGTCACCGATCTGCAGATGCTCAACGGCACGCGTCTGAGCCATTCCGGACATGCAATCGAGACCGAACAACCCGCCTTCGAAGGCGTCGTCAAGGCGGTGGACATCAGCGATCCGCTGGATTCCCGGATTCTTCTCGATCCGCCGATTCCCCAGAACAGCGCAGTGGTCGGGGAATGCATCCATTTCCTCAACGACAATCCACTTGACACCACCTACGATATTGTTCGTCTGCTCCCGGACGCGGTTTCCACCGGCGACACCACAATTATCCAAGGGCACAAGGATTTCCGGGAGCCTCGGAAGGGCTACCGCCTGCTCGTCAACCCCGGGGATCGCTACATCGTTCCCATCGCCGTTGGCTGGACAAGTGACGTGACAAAGTGATGGGAGACGCGCGGGCCGTGTTCGGGTTGCGCAGTTCGCAGGGCACGGCCG
>JAGLDW010000667.1 GCA_023145395.1 Lentisphaeria bacterium
GCAGTTCGCAGGGCATGGCTCGCCAGTCGTTCTCCCTCGTGACTGCGAATGCTATCGCTTGCCATGCGGTTTGCGTGGGTATAGTATGCTGATTGCGCAAAAACCTCAGTCCTCATCCCGCAAAGCGGGGCAGACTCGCCGACCCTAAGCACCGAGTTCACAGCGAAGCGTCGCACTTCTCACTCTCCCAGAGAGAGGCAACCCGCCAGGAAACAGACGATGAAAGCAGCATTGCTTACCGGCATCCGAGAGATGGAGATCCGCGAGATCCCCGATCCCGCGATCACCCGTCCGGACGAGGTGCTTCTGCGCATCCGCGCGGTGGGTGTCTGCGGTTCGGATGTTCACTACTACACGACGGGCAGAATCGGTAGCCAGGTGGTCGAGTTCCCCTTCATCGTCGGCCACGAACCCAGCGGCGTGGTCGAAGCCGTCGGCGCCGCAGTGACAAGACTGAAACCCGGTGATCGCGTCGCCATCGATCCACCCGTGAGCTGCCACTCCTGCGACCAATGCCTGGCCGGACGGCCCCACACCTGCCGCACACTGAAGTATCTGGGTTGTCCCGGACAGCTCGAAGGCGCCTTTTCAGAGTTTCTGGTCATGCCAGAGGAATGCTGCTTCCCGATCCCCGACGACATGGACATGGCGACTGCCGCGCTCATCGAGCCCCTTTCCATCGGTGTCTACGCCGTCCAGCAGTCCATCCCCATGACAGGCGCCAGAATCGGCATCCTCGGTCTAGGGCCCATTGGCCTGAGCGTGATGCTGCCCGCACTCGCCGAGGGCGCGGCGGCCATCTACGCCACCGACCGCATCGACGCACGCTGCGAACTCGCCGGGAAACACGGCGCGACCTGGACTGGAAACCCCGACACGGTCGATGTGGTCGAAGAGGTGACAGAACGCGAGCCATTGCTCCTCGATGTCGTCTTCGAGTGCTGCGGCCAGCAGGAAGCGCTCGACCAAGCCGCCCAACTGCTGAAGCCCGGCGGAAAACTCATGATGATCGGCATCCCCGAATTCGACAACTGGTCCATTTCAGCAGAAATCGCCCGTCGCCGTGAACTGTGTCTCCAAAACGTCCGCCGCCAGAACCACTGCGTCCAAAAAACCATTGATCTGGTCGCCGACGGCAAGATCGACCCCGCATTCATGATCACCCACACCTTCAAGCTCGACGACACGAAGACGGCCATGGATTTGGTCGACAGCTATGGCGACGGCGTGCTCAAAGCCATGATCGAGATGGAATAGTCCCACATTTTGGATTTCAGATTGTTGATTTCAGATTATTCCAAGAAGCTGATTGATAGTCTATTACAGCAACACAGGCGTTTCGCGATGGGACCGGAAACGACATTGCTCATAATGGCGTCGTAACACGTTGGCTCATAAGATCTAAAATCACAAATCACAAATTCAAAATGTGAGTAGCTCCCCACACATGAAGATCCTCGCAAAAAACCGCAAAGCCCGCCACGACTTCCACGTCGTCGAAACCTTCGAGGCAGGGATCGCCCTGCAGGGAACAGAGGTCAAATCCATCCGGGGCGGCAATGTCTCGCTGGCGGAGTCCTATGCGCGAATCGACGACGACGAGCTTTGGCTTGTGGGTTGCCATATCGCGGAGTACAACCAGGGAAACCGCAACAATCACGAGCCGCTCCGCCGCCGCAAACTACTCATGCACAAGCGTGAAATTCAGAGACTTCGGCAAGCTGTGGAGGCGAAAGGAAACACGCTTGTGCCCCTCGCTCTCGGCCTCAAGGGAAGCCACATCAAAGTCGAGATCGGACTCTGCCGGGGAAAGAATATCGCCGACAAGCGCGACACACTCCGCCGCAAGGAGCACGACCGCGAAACCAACCGCGCCATCCGGGAGGCGCGCTGACTGGTTGGCGATCCATTGCAGACAAGCAAGGAGGCAAGGATAGATGACCACAAAAGTGCTCTTCACAGGAACGGCGACGGTCGTCCCCGGCGCGGGCCAGGACACAGCCTGCCTGCTGGTGAATCAGGATTGCCTCTTCGACACGGGCTGGAACGCGGCGGTCAACATGCAGCAATACGACTGCAACCCGCTCGACGTCCGCCTGCTCTTCATCACCCACTGCCATCATGACCACTACATCGGCCTGCCACAATTGCTCTTTCTGCACGCCATGAAAGGCAAGCCCCGCTTGACCATTGTCGGTCCCAAACCCGACATCCACATGATCGTCGAACGCGCCTGCCGCTTTCTCCGCGACGATCAATTCCGCGACATCATCAACCCGCCCGAGATCCACGCCCTCCAAGCGGGACAGACCTACGAGGACGATGTGTACGAGGTGACCACAGCACCGACCGTGCACCCGGTGGTGGGACTCTGCTACCGTCTGCGTGACAAGCGCACCGGCTCAACAATGGCGGTCACGGGCGACACTGCCTACCACGAACCGCTCGCCCGCCACGTCGCAGGGGTGGATCTTCTAGTGCACGAAGCAAGCCGCGGCGCCGTGGAGAGCGACCCCCTTGCGGTCGGAGGCCATTCCGGCAGCATTGACGCCGCTCGGATCGCCGCTGCCGCGAAAGTGGAAAAACTCGCCCTCACCCACTATCCACGGGTGAAGAGAGCCGAGATCCTCGCCGCAGCGGAGGCCGTGTTCCCGAACACGATGGCCGCCGTGGAAGGCGATCTCCTGGAACTATAGGGACACTCATTTTGGATTTACGATTTTGGATTTTAGATCTTATGAGCCAACGCGTTACGACGCCATTATAAAACGCCTGTATTGCTGTAATAGAC
>JAGLDW010000668.1 GCA_023145395.1 Lentisphaeria bacterium
ACAATCTGAAATCCAAAATATGAGTTAGGGAAACTCATGCGCTACCGCCCCATCATGAGCACACTGGGCTACGTCATGTCTCCGAACGGGGAGAGCGTGCTCATGGTGCACCGCATCGCCCGCGAAGGCGACGAGCAGTTCGGCAAGTACAACGGGCTGGGCGGACACATGAAGCCGGACGAGGATATTGCCACCTGCATGGTCCGGGAGATTCGCGAGGAGGCAGGAATCGAGGTGCTGTCCATGCAGCTACGCGGCACTGTGAACTGGACTGGATTCGGTGCTGCGGCCGAGGACTGGATCGCATTCATCTTCCGCATCGACTGTTTCCGGGGCGAACCCGCCGCAAACAACGAAGAGGGGCCGCTGGAGTGGGTGGAGCGAACCCGCATGGCGGACATCCCCATGTGGGAGGGAGACCGCCTCTTCCTCCCGCTTGTCTTCGATGGAGACCCACGTCCCTTCCACGGATACATGCCCTACGAGAACGACCGCCCGAAGGACTGGTCCTACACACGACTCTGACCTGATTAATTCACGCACCGGTCCTTCGGTCCGCTGCGTTTCATCACTCAGGGTTCTGTGGGCGCTCTTCGGAGCACACCACAGGAATCCGGGCCAAACGGGCTCATCCGGGTGCACCAAGACTCGGCGCACCTATTCGAGAGCACGCAAATCAGAAAGGATGGAACCATGCACACACGTCTCATAGTGCTCGCCGCACTGGCCCTGACCATGCTCCTGCCTGTCGGCGCGGAAGCGCAACAGCGGGAGAAGCAACTGTCCTCCGCCGTGAAGAAGATCCTCGAACACGCCCTGCAGAAGGTCGAACCCGGACTTCGCGAGGGCGCCGTGCGCGAGTATCAAGCCTACTTCTACCACGAAGCAAAACGCATCGAGGAAATCCTGCGAGAAGAGCCGGCCGAGGCGCAGGAGGTGGCCAGCCACATCATGAGACAATGTGCGGAACTCGCGGAACTCCGGCGCGAGAAACCACAGGAGTACGAGCGTGCGGTTGGCATGCGCCGACTCGAGAACGAAACCATCGATCTCGCCGAACGCATCCGCAAGGCGCAGGGCGAACAAGCGAAGAAGCTCAGGGAGGAACTACGCGCCAAACTCAATGCCGTCTTCGAAAAACGCCAGGAGCAAATGGCCAAAAACATCGAGATGATGACTCGTGAAATCGAGCATATGAAGCGTCGACGCGTCAAACGCGAAGCCGCGCGCGAACGCCTCATCGAGCGACGCATAAATCAACTGCTCGAAGAAGACGACGATCTCGAATGGTGAGTGACTACCGAATGCAACAGCAGCCTATTTCGTGGACTGGAGATGGACTGGGAACAGAGCATTGGGGCACTGCCCCAAACCCCGCCGGGGAACGCCAGCGCTCCCCGGACC
Source organism: Lentisphaeria bacterium (assembly GCA_023145395.1). Lineage (GTDB taxonomy): Bacteria > Verrucomicrobiota > Lentisphaeria > Oligosphaerales > Lenti-02 > JAGLDW01. The sequence goes on from JAGLDW010000668.1 coordinate 1,405, forward strand.
CCACTTTGCTGTTTCCGGGCACGCGCCG
>JAGLDW010000669.1 GCA_023145395.1 Lentisphaeria bacterium
ACCGATGCTCACGACAATCCTGTGATCAACGTTGATGACAAGGGGTATATCTGGATCTTCTCAAGCAGCCACGGGACTGGGCGCCCCTCCTACATCTCGCGCAGCGAAAAACCGCGCGACATTCGATCCTTCGTCCTGGTCTGGACTGGCAACTTCTCCTATCCGCAACCTTGGTTTCTGCCAGGACAGGGCTTTCTGTTTCTCCATACCTACTACAAGGGAGGGCGCGGGCTCAACGCCTGGACCAGCCAGGACGGCGCCAACTGGACGAAGCGCACACTCGTCTCGCATATCGAGATGGGCCAGTATCAGGTCAGCTTCCGCTGCGGCGGCAAGGTGGGGACCGCCTTCAACATGCATCCCCGCGGGAAAGGTCTGAACTGGCGCACCAACCTCTACTACATAGAGACCGCCGACTTCGGAAAGACGTGGCGGACGGCCGACGGAACAACTCTCGCCATCCCACTGAAGAACGAGAAGAACCCCGCTCTCGTCGCAGACTTCCGCTCCAAGGGGCGCAATGTCTACATGAAGGACGTGAACTACGACTCCCAAGGCAATCCCATCATCCTCGCCGTCACCAGCGGCGGCTACGAACCCGGACCCGTGAACGCCCCGCGCATCTGGACCACTGCCCGCTGGACAGGCACGCGGTGGGAGGTGAACGAGGGCTTCCACTCGGACAACAACTACGACACTGGTCCCCTCTACGTGGAAACCGACACCACCTGGCGCGTCATCGCCCCCACCGAAACCGGACCGCAGCCCGGCAACCCCGGTGGCGAAATCGCCATGTGGCTCACCAAAGACGCGGGGCGGGTGTGGGAAAAAGTACGCCAGATGACCGTGGACAGCGACTTCAACCACACCTACGTCCGCCGTCCCGTCGACGCCCAGCCCGACTTCTACGGGATTTGGGCTGATGGACATGGGCGTCGCCCCTCAAAATCGCGCCTCTACTACTGCAATCGCCAAGGCGATGTCTTCCGCATGCCGGAAACGATGAACACGCCCCTGGTCAAGGCCCGGAAGGTTGGACGATGAAGGTTCTCACTCGCGAATACGAGGTCAGGCCCTACGAGCTCGGTGCGGATGGCCGCCTCAAGACCACCTCCCTCGTGGATTTTCTCCAGGACATCGCGGGCGAGCATGCAGATCTCCTCGGCGTGGGCATGAAACAGCTCATGCCCGATGGGCTGACTTGGTTCGCGTTGCGATACCACATACGCGTCAGCCGTTGGCCGGGTCTGCGGGAACGCGTCACCATCCGCAGCTGGCCCAGCGCACGAAAACGCCTGCAAGCGATCCGTGACTTCGAGGTCCGCGACGCCGAAGGCGCACTGCTTGCCGTGGCCGCCAGCGCCTGGGTCATCGTCGATCCCCAGCAAGGACGCCCAGTGAAGCTAGAGCACATCCTCTCGGAATTCGCCGATGTCGAACAGAGAGCGATCGAGACCAATTTTCCCAGGATTCCAGCACTTGCCCCTGACCCCGCAGCGCCTGCGGAGCTGTACCGCGCTCTGCGCGAACACTGCGACGCGAACGGGCACGTCAACAATGCTGTCTACCTCGCCTGGGCACTGGACGCCATGCCGCCAGCACTACAGGACATGCGTCCGGCGGAGATTGAAATCGCGTTCAAGGGGGAATGCCGACCGGGGGAACGAGTCGCCGCGCGAACGCAGTTGATCGAAGAGGGGGACACGCCCGTGACGTTGCATCTTCTCACAGCACCCGAGAGCGGTGCCGAACTCGTCCGCCAGCGCACCCGCTGGGCACGGTTCTGAGGGCTGTCGGATCCGATCCCGATACGAATAACGTGCCCCATGGAGGGCGAGACTCCGGCGAGCCGGTTCCCCGTTGTCCGGGGACACGAATTCGCCGGGCATGGCTCGCCGGAGTCTCGCCCTCCACGGATTGTGCAATTCGCCGGAGGGGGGGAAGGGGAATCTCACTTCTCCACTGGCACGACGATGCCCCGCATGATGATATTCTGGCAGAACACGAACACCAGCAGCGTGGGAACTCCGGCAATGATGAGGGACGAGTAGATCACCCCCGTGCCACTGCGCCCCTGGAGCTGGTAGAGCCAGACCATCAGCGTCCACATTTTCTGATCCTGGCAGAGCAGCAGGGCGAACATAAAGTTCGAGTAGGCGAGCGTGAACGTGTTGAGCGCGATCACGGCCAGGATCGGCGTGGACAGAGCCATGGTGATGTTCCAGAACATGATCCACTCGTTGGCGCCGTCGATCTGCGCGCTCTCGTACAGCTCCCGTGGCAGAGAGTCGAAGAATCCCTTGAGCAGGAAGATGCTGTAGCCATTGGCCACGCCTGGCAGCAGCAGTGCCGCGAACGTGTTCAGCATCCCCAGTTCCCGCAGCATGAGAAACACTGGGATCTGCGTGACCATCGGAGGAAAAGCCATGGTCAGCAGCAGGAAAAGCAGAATCTTGTACGTCGTCGGCATGCCATATCGACTCATGGCGTAGGCCGCCAGCGGATTGACAATCAAGGAGAGAAGAATCGCCAGCGAGCAGTAGATCACCGTGTTCAAGACGCCTCGTCCGTGGAATAGCATGTAGTCCAGCACGACTCGGTAGTTTCGGGTGATGAACTCCGTGCGCAGGGCGCCTCGCTGCTTCAGAAACTCGAAATACAGAAAGTCCTCCTGCGGCGGCAGAATCTCGGCTGTCGAGCCAAACGATGTCCCGAGCGCGGCGTTGATCCCCCCCGCATCCCTGTGCGACTGCACAAGCCACTCTCGAAACAAATTCTCCACGCTGTGGATGCGCAGTGTCTCGGCGGGTGCCTGGTGCAAGCGTCCGCTGTCCGGATCCTTCCATCCCGTGATGAAGAACTCCCAGTCCGTCAACGCCGCCCCCGTACTCGATGGCTCTTCGATCAGCGGAATCGCATCAAAAGACGCATGATCCGTTCCATACCGCTGGTTGAGCGTCTCGATGGTCCCGTATTTGGCCTTGAGGAAATCGTGGTAGAGCGGCAGCCCAGGCGCCTCAACCCGCACCCAGAACAGGTTGAGGGTGCTACGCACGAAAGACTCCCAGTCCTCGCGCACCTTTGGGGGGGCATCGACCGGATAGCACGCGGGCAAATGGATCTCGTCGTAGCTCGCATGGCGCGTTCCGTGCAGGCGGTTGTACTCGGCAATCTCCCGCGTGTACTGCGGTTTGAGGAACATCCGCTTGTAGAACCCCTCCACGCAGAAGTAGGTGCGGAACCCGGGAGGCTGTTTCTCCTTGAACTGCACGAAAGCGGTGGTGAACGCATCGTCCATCAGCTTGTTGCGCCGCTGAAGGTAGTCCTCGGGCAACAGAAAAAGGCTGTTCCAGCTGACAAACTCCGTGCCAAAGGCGCGGTTGAACGCCTCGATGTCGTCGTCGTAGCGCTCCATCTGCAGGTATTTGAACTCGCGCAGCTTCTGGGGAACGGTCTTGCTCACGCGCGTCTGCGTGTAGCCGAGGGAGCAGGTGTAGGACGGGAGTTCGGCCTCCTCCAGAAAACGTCCCCAGGCTGCGGAGAAGGATGCGTTCGGCTCTTCCGGAGGAAGCACCGACTCGAAAGAGGCGACGTCCGCGTTGTAGGCGGTGTTCAGATAGTCGAGAGACTCGTTGAACAGTCCCTCCACATGCTTTCGATAGAGCATGGTCTCGTTGAAGAAGAACTTCGGCACCGCGCCGAACTCGCTCACATCCACCGCGCTCTTGGTGCTGCCGGCAATCATGATGAGAAAAGGGTACACCATGGTGATGGCGCCAAGAGTCAGTACGGTGTAGATGCTGTAGACCAGCAGCCGCACACGCGGATGGCGGCGGCCTATGGGAGATATGATCGGCATGCGAAAACCCTTGGTTGAGACGGCCGGAAGAGTCGACCACTACTTTCCCTCAAAACACAACACACGGACACCCTCCAGCGTCACGAACAGTTTTTCCTCTGCGAAGTTTGATTCTCAAATCAACGACAACACACCGTGCCGCCTGCCCAACCGAAAAGCAAATGGCAACAGACCATGCATCATGCCTCGGACACCATCGCCGCGCCCCAGAACTCCGGCATCGTCCGACACCATCCCAGGCTACCATCTCTCCGTGTCAGGAAAACAGACTGCCTCCGCTGGGTGTTTTCCTGACAGTTCCCTAGCTCACTGTGTCAGGAAAACATCGCCTGCCAACAACTTCAACCGTGATCAGAACTCCCAAATGCACGTTCTGTGTGGGCAGCGTACAAGAGGCCTCACTCTGGGTTTCTTTGCATTCTGTCTATCTGATGTCTATCTTATGTCTATGATCATTGCGAACGTGGCCAATTTGAAGCAGAGACTGAGTCACTACCTGCGCCTTGTTGAGGGGGGAGACCAGATTGTGGTGACCTCGCACCGGCGTCGGGTTGCGCGGTTGGTGCCAGACACGGATGACGAACTGGTGGTGCGGCAACCGCTGAGCCCTGTTGAGGATCTGTTGCCCCTTGCCGCGAACACCCCCGTGCAACTGAGCCGGGATGTTGTGGAGATTCTGCTGGAGGACCGAAGACAGCGGTGACAGTGTATCTCGACACATCGGTGGTACTGCGCGTCCTCCTGGGCCAACCCCGGAAGATCTCATGCTGGGGAAGATGGGACAAGGCCTGGAGTTCGCGATTGTGGCATGCGGAAGCGCTGAGAACTGCGGATAGGCTGCGGCTCACCGGCGAGATCGACGACCCTCAAGTGGTCCGTCTGCGCACCGACATTGACCTTGTGGATCAGACTTTGCACGTGGTCACATTGACCGACGCCATCTGGCTCCGCGCCGAGGAATCATTTCCCACGGTGGTTGGGACGCTGGACGGAATTCACTTGGCAACTGCTCTCCGGCTTCGCCATCATAGTGCCATCGATCTGTTTCTGACGCATGACCAGCAGCTTGGTCTGGCTGCACGTTCTCTCGGATTCACGGTTGAAGGAGTGGATTGATACGTCAGATTTGTACAGCGCGACAGGACAGTGTCTGCAAAGCCTGGAACCCCCTGCAACCCTCATTCTCCAAAGGCACCATCATGACCCCACGACTTCCCATTCTCCTTCTCTGCTGTGCAGCGTCTCTAGCGAGCTGGGCGGCCGAACCGTTTCCCGTTCCCCTGAAGAACGCGTCCTTCGAAGTCTGGGTCACTGCGGAGAACCGCCCCTCCGATTGGAGTCTCTACGGCGGCAAAGGCGCGAACCAGAAAGTCGTGCAGGTGCGCCCCGCATTCTCGCGAACAGGCGCGGCGCTGTTGCTCGATGACAACGATGCCGACGAGGAACTCGGTATCACACGCAGTTTCTCCGTCAAAGAGGGATTGGCCTACGAGGTTGCGGTCAAGGTCGCGCTCCCAGCACCCAAAGCCCGCTGCGACAACGCCTTTCTTCAGCTGCGCTTCTCCCCCTCCGACACCTTCAAACAGATTTCTCTCCGCACCAAACTCTTCGATGCATTCGAGGAAAAAACACTCAAGGGCATGGTTCCCAAAGGCGACACGAGAGCAGTGATCTACCTCTATACGCATAGGGGTCTGAACAAACGCGTGATCATCGACGACGTGCGGGTCACTGGAGGCGTGCCACCACCGCCACCACCACCGCCACCGCCGCCGGAGATGAAGGCGCCCCAAGTCTCCGTGCTCAAGGATCTGCACCTACGCACCACACTGGTGTCCGCTGGCAAGCCAAGCGCCCGCATCGTGACACCAAAGAGCCTTCGCGCCCAGGCAAAGACGATCCAGACCATTGTCCGGAAAATCACTGGCACTACGCTGCCCATCGTTGGTGACGACGCGCCGGAAGCGGCTATCCCCTTGGCCGAAAATCTCATCCTTCTGGGCAATCGCTCCACCAACCGCACGCTGAGAGCACTCTACAACGACTACTTCACACTGCTCGATCTGAAATACCCGGGTAGCGGAGGACATGTGGTGCGCACATTGCACAACCCCTACGCCAACGGCTGCAACGCGGTGCTGGTGGGCGGTAGCGACAGCGCGGGCGTGGCCACCGCCACCGCCGTTCTCGCGAAGATCCTCCGGGGAGCCGGGGGCGGCAAAGGCACGCTCGAACTCGGTTGGCTCCTGGATACCAAGCTCGGCAAGGGACTGACTGTTCCCGACAAGATCCAGGACGTGGCGATCTGGGCCGCCTCCGACGGCTACGGCTCCACTGGCTACTTCGGCTGGAACAGCATCAGCAAGCACATGGCGCTCTACTACATGACCGGAAACGCATTCCATGCCCGGGAGTTCCTGCGCCTGGCCTTCCCCGACGCCAAGGCCAAGCAGGACATCTCCGACATCGACGGAGAACGCATCGAGAACAAGGACGACCCGCTCGCGGGTCCCTATCACTACAACCAGCACATGATCCCTCTCTACTGGGATCTCATCGAGGAAAGCCCGATCTTCACCGACGAGCAGCGCTTGCGCGTCACCAATGCCATCGCTCGCCAGCTCGATCATCCGGACTGGGCGCGCAAGAACGTATATCGGCTGCGCGGGCCGGGAAGCGCTGTCAGTTCCCGCCACGGACAATGGGCCGCCATGGGAATGCTCTGCCTCGGACGCTACTTCAACAGATCGTATCCCAATCCCGTCTGGCAGCATTGCCTGGACAGTGGACAGTGGGCCTTCGCCTCCCTTCATGAACATGCCTGGGTCCAGGGCGAGAGCGACAACCTCTACTGGTACAGCACCGGCACCGCACCCATTCTCTTCTATCTCTGTTTCACCGGCGACCCGAAACCCATTGAAAACGGGGTGCTCGACGAACTGCTGCGTGGACAGGAAATACTCCTTTCCGGCGTGCGTGGCGAACGGCATCTCCACTACGCCTCCCTCGGCTTTCTCAACCGGGCCACCTATCTCACCGGCGACGGCCGCTGGGTCGCCTACCGCAATCGCCTGAGTAGCAGAACCGATATTCTGCGCGTTGGACAGTCCTTTTGGCCTGAGCCTGAGGTCAAACCGACTCTCCCCGTCGATCTCTGCGGGAAATGGAGTGTGCAAGCTCTCCCCGAGCCTGCTTGGCGTTCCCGGAATGCGGGCATTCCGCTGGACCAGTCCTTCTACTTCGCCGGCTTTCGGTCCCGACCCGATGCAACCGGAGACTATGTCCTACTCGATGGCTACAACGGTGCCTCGCGCAACCCCTATCACACCTTCGACATTCTCAATCTCCGCATTGGCGGAAAAACGTTGCTCAAGGGCTATCAGAACCAGGTGCTCACCAAGGCCGATGGCATGGTCGAGCCCACCGTCGCCATGAACGCGGCATTGCTCTCCCGCGGCGTGGTGGGGCGCACGGTTCATGCAACGGGTGAGGTGCCCCGCGCCTCCTTCGCAAACTGGCGCAGACACCTTCTCCTGCGCACAGACGCCTACGCAGTGGTCGTCGACGCACTCACCTACCGCGCCGACAGCCAGAACATGTCCGTCAACACGCTTTGGGAGACCAAGGGCGGCGTCTGGGACGAGAAACACCGCCGTGCGAATGTGCGTGGCAGCGGCGTCGGACCGGCGGCACCCGCTGGCTGGCTCTCCTTTTCAGCCATGACTGCCAACTGCACGGTCACACCCGACGAGGCCAGACTGATCAAACCACTCGAATCGATTGGAATCATGCTCCTGCGTGCCCGGCAACCCGGTCCAAAACTGACCATGCCCTTCACTCTGAAAAGTAGGATCACGGGAAATCTGCACCTGAATGTGGTGCGCTACACGGACCGCGGCATTGTTCGCGTGCTACTTGACGGGCGCGAACTGGCCGACCGCCTTGACCTGCATGCGGACGGCGCAGTCAACGATCGCATCGCCCTGGGGCGACAAACGCTCGCCCCCGGCGTCCACAAGCTTGAAATCGTCGCCGTCGCTCCCCATCCGGGCGGAGAGCTCTGCTACGCGGGCATTTCCGGCATCAGCATCAAGCCTCTGGACGGCGCCAAACACGAGACGAAGGAACCCGTGTTCCAACTCGCCACCTCCGACGCGGTGCGAGCCTCCGGAAGCGGACTCATCCGCATGCAGTGGGTCGGCGCGGTGAAAAAGAACCAGCGCGGCATTTTCTTCCACACGCTGGCACCGAGTGCTGCGGACTCCGCAGACCCCTGCACGCGCATCGCCGACAACGCGGCCTCCATGCTCCTGCCCCAGCTCGCCGTGGGTGTTGTGGGCGTCTTCGAGGAAGTAGCCGCCGACATCGCCATTCTCGCTTCGGACCATCTCTTCGCACAAGCGATGACCCACGCCCGAATCGTCACGGCCAGCGCCCCCGTGGACATCGACTGGGACTTTTCCAGTGGCGATCTGACGATTGTCTGCACAGTGCCGACCGCCCTCGAACTCGCATCTGCGGACTCCGCAGTTCGTCTGCCCGTCGGCACCCACACACTCCGAGGACGCAAGCCAACGGTCGCCGCCCTGCAGACGCTCTCCGTCTGGATCGCGGATTGTCGAAAGCGGGGTCTCGCAATTCGCAAATCCGAGGTGGCCAAGCTCAAACGATCCACTGGCTGGCCCAAGCGTCCAGTCCTCAAAGCCGTCGAAGCCGGCGTCTTCGACAAGGCCGTGAAAGACATGGTCATCGTGCCGGACGCCAAGGGAGATCCCATGGTCTGCGCTGTGGGGGGAAGCCTGGCAAAGCTGATTCGCGCCGATGGCACGACTGCCGCGATCCTGCAGGCCGACGGCGAGGTCCGCGTGGCGCACTGGTGGGCCGAGTTCAAGCTCGTCCTCCTCGGCTGTCGGGACGAAAAGGTCATCGCCTTCGACCGCAAGGGAAAACGCCAGTGGGAGTTCGTTTCCGTCATGGATCCGGACGTGTTCCGGGCCGCCAAGACCTACTGGTTTAAAACAGCGGCTGGGCACGAGGGAGTGCATGGATTGCAGACCGGCCCATTCATCGACGGCAAGAACCAATGCGCCGTGGGCAGTGCCTGCACGCTGGAAATCCTCAATGGCGACGGTACTCTCGCTCATCGCCAAGCCGTCTTCTGGGGGCCCGGCAAACAGTTCCTCATGCGTCCACTCAAAGATGGCACAACCGATCTGCTCATTGCCCGCTGGCCCAATGGCTCCGACACTTTGAGCGTGGTCAACAGCAAGACGCTCAAAGTGCGTCGCGGCTACTATGGCGTGCCTCGCGGCACCACCATGGTCGGTGGCTGGTCCGCCCAGAACCGTACCAGAATCCTCTTCGAGGACATGGATGGCGATGGGCGGAAGGAGTTTGTCTCCGCCACCAATGGACGCTGGAACCGGACCACCATCTTCTCCGACAGCGGAGCACCTCTGTACAACGCCCAGTTCGGCGCGGCGGGAAATGCCGGATACCGCCGCTTTCTGCGGGATCTCGAAGTCACAGACCTCGATGGCGATGGCAAGAAAGAGACCCTGACCGCCTCCTGGGAGGGACTTCTCGTGGCGTTGGACTGCGAATGCAAGCTTCTGTGGAGCCGCCGCCTGGCCTCGCCCCCATGCTCCGTGCGGCGCATCAACGCGCCAGACGCCCCGGCCCGGCTGGCCGTCGGTTGCGACGACGGCACGGTCGCCCTGCTCGACGCCAAGGGAGAAGTGCTGCAACTCACTAAGGTGAAAGGCAAGCCAGGCCGCATCCTGCCCCTCCGTCGCTCAGATGCTCTCTTCGCCGTGGGAACAAGCGCAGGAAAACTGCTCCTGATCAAACCGTAAATGTTCACGCGTCAAATTTGCTTTTTTATGAAAAGTTCCCGGGCACGCGTCACGCGAAGCGCCTGGCTCTTCGTGCCCGGAAACGATGGGCGTCGCTGGCGCGATAGACGACACCCAACTCCAGGGCAAACCATGTAATGGACGGACTGGACTGCGAAACCATCACCGCCCGGGCGGCGGACTCCGGACTGCGAATACCGCTGAGCAAGACGAACCCAAGGGTGGTGCGGGACGTCCCGGACCGCGAGCATGCCCTGCGAACCGCCCGATTCTTTCACCACGAAGACACGAGCCGAACGCAGTGAGTCCATGGTGGCGAACGGCAACACACGAA
>JAGLDW010000067.1 GCA_023145395.1 Lentisphaeria bacterium
GGCCGCTGGGGACATCGGCCCTCCACGAGACAGTGCTTGCGCGGTTTGTGGGGCACGGCTCGCCCTCCACGGGACAGTGATGTGCGGTGTCCGCAAGCCAATCGCGTGGGCTCAGCGGCCCGGCGTCCACTGGCGAACCATGTCACACTGGTCGGAAGTCTGAGGAGACTCACCCGACAACCCCGTGCGCAGTCGCGCCAATTCATCAAGCGCAGCTTGCCCGGTGGCCACGCCATGCCTTGCCAAATAGCACCCCACAACCGTTCCGGTCCGCCCGAACCCTCCCCAGCAGTGCACGTAGACGGGCAGTTCGGCAGCCACCGCGCTATCGATCGCATCGAGAATCGCAGCCATGCGGGAAGTGGTTGGCACTCCCATGTCCCGGATAGCAAACCGGGCACGGCTGACGTGTAGCCCACGAGCTTCGGCAAGCTCGGTCAGGCAATGTTCGTAATCGGTGAACAGGTATCCTCGAGGATCCACCTCGTCCGCCTCCATCAGCGAAATCACACGCCGAATACCGCAGTCAAGAAGCGCGTCCATGCGTTCCGCGCAGACCTGGGCCTCTGTGTCCCCGGGATAGAAACCCGCGAGAAACCGGGAAGGCTCCACCCAATAGCTTCGCGGAAAAGGCTTGGTCAACATGGTTGAAACTCCGGATCTGCAAAGTGACGCTCCAGATCCAGCAACAGCGCCACCTCGTCGCAGGCATCGCGCTTGGGGCACTGCACACAGTCGCTCCAGACCTTCTGGGGGAACATGGACATGCCCACTTGAAGAAAATGCAGCCGCTCGAAGATTTTCGGGCGCATGGTCAGAGCGAACACACGAGTGGCGCCCCGTCCCACGGCCATGCTCACTGCACGCCGAACCAGTTCGGAGCCAAGTCCATGCCCCGCAGAATAGGGATGCACGACCAGAGACCGCACCTCCTCCAGCCCATTTCCGAAGTCCCTCAGCGCCACGGAGCCGACGGCCCTTCCTCCGTCGTTCTCAGCGACAAGAAAATTATCGATATGTCGAAGGATATCGGCGGGGGGACGAGGTAGCACAAGTCCTTCCGGAACGTAGGGATCCAGAAGAGCAGCGACGGCGGCTGCGTCATCCGCAACCGCTTTCCGAATGCAAAAAGGACTGTCCACCGAGGTCATCAACCGTCCGCCACGACACCCATGTGACGGTACTTCTCCGCCCGTTGACTCCGAAGTGCCTCCCCATCCATACCATCGAGTTCGGCGAAGCATTTCTCCAGAACGAGACGCAGACTCTCGGCAGCCTTGTCATGATTCACGTGGGCGCCACCCAGCGGTTCGGGGACAATTCCGTCCACAAGCCCCAGCTCAAGCAGTTCGGGACTGGTGATTTTGAGTGCTTCGGCCGCCTTCTCCGCCATCGCGCCATCGCGCCAGAGAATGCTCGCACAGCCTTCGGGAGAAATCACGGAGAAATAGGCATTCTCCATGATCAGCACCCGATTCCCGATGCCAATGCCAAGAGCACCGCCGCTGCCCCCCTCGCCCAGGATCACGACGATGACGGGCACCGTCAGCCGGAACATCTCCATCAGATTCACAGCGATCGCCTCGCCCACATGCCTTTCCTCCGAGGCAATGCCTGGAAAAGCGCCGGGTGTGTCGATCAGCGAAACGATGGGAACCCGGGCCTTTTCGGCGAGCTTCATGAGTCGGCGCGCCTTGCGGTAGCCCTCCGGAAAAGCACTGCCAAAGTTCACTCGGATATTCTCTTTGAGTTCGCGTCCCTTGCGTGTGCCCAGCACCATGCAACTGCGCGACCCAAAATTGGCAAGACCACCAAACAACGCCTTGTCATCCGCGAACTGGCGATCTCCGTGCAGTTCGAGGAATCCCGGAAAAATGCGGTCGATGTAATCCTGTGGGTAGGGCCGTTTCGGGTGTCGTGCAAGTTGGACACGCTGCCAGGGTGTGAGGCGGCTGAACACCTTCGCCTTCGCCTCATCGATACGCTCCATCAGCAGATGAATGCCATGACTGACATCCACATCATGTTGCTGACTGAACTCGCGCAGTTCCTCTACCTTCTGCTCAAGTTCCAGAATCGGCTTCTCGAATTCAAGTGCAAATGCAGCCATGCTGCTACTCCTCTATAGTCACCGTTACACCTGGCTGCCTCGCAGCAGGCGTGGGGATGTATTCGTAGAGTTCGGCAATTTTGTCATTGAGCATGCGCACGCACCCAAGGCTGGCCCGCGTGCCAATGCTGTCCGGATCCTTCGTGCCGTGGATTCCGTATCCAATCAAATGCTTCGGCGTGGCGCCCACTGGCTTCAACGCCATCCAATGCGTCCCCAGCACATTTTCCGGGTCCCCGTACGGGATGACGCGACCCGTTGGATGAGTCCACTCGGGATGCAATACCTTGCTTATGATCTCGAACGTGCCCTCCGGCGTCCGGTTTTCACGCCCGATGGCAATGTGATACAGCTTGTAGAACTCGTCTCCGTTCTGCAAGATCAGGAGGAACCGGGATTTCACAACCCGTATTTTCCAGTCTGCCTTGATGTAGAACAAGATGCGTCCGGGATAGATGCGACTGTCGTCCTTGGCCAGCGAGTCGTTCAGACGCTGAAGCGCGCCGACGGTCGTGCGGTTCCGGTAGGCAATGCGCACCAGCGCATCCCCTTCGCGAATCGTGTACGAAATCTTCTCCGGCGCGGGAACGGACGAGTTCATGAGCCGGGTGTTCACCTGCGTGATCAATTCAGCGCACTCGTACCACTGGCGGTCAAACTCCAGGGCGACACCCTTCATCGCCTTGCTCGCCAAGGCACGCGCCGCAATGAGATTGTCTGCGCCAAGCTGCCGACGGGCTCCTGCCAGCAACATTTGCACATCGACGGTCGGCGCCGCACTCGGTGGCTTCGAACCACCAGTGGACACGGTCGTGTCGCCACTGGGACTGGGTATCGGCGGAACCTTCGCGCCCCCGTCCTCCGCACCATTCACTTTCCCGTCGGCGGCGCCATCGGAATCGTGCTCCACATCGGATTCAAAGGGCGTCTTGACCTTGTCGACCACCTTCTCCGGCAATGCCTTCCAGACCAGCGCACCAGTCCCGAGGACCACAAGGGCGAAAAGAAGGAAAAGCGGATACTTGTAGTACCAATACATGGTTCGTCTATGCCCTCTCCGACCGAGAGGCTCCTCGAGTCCGTACAACGTTATCGGCGCCGGGGTGGAGCTTCCCGCCTGGCGCATCCTTGTTTCCACGGCGTGCAAGCTGCCACACCACCATGTTCGAATATAGAAGCGGAGGACAAAACCGCAAGAGCCCATATTGAGTCTAGCGAAGCCCCAGATCCCTACAGAGAAGAATCATGTTCGGATATCGATGCTGCGGCCTCTTCTCCAGACACCGCAGGATCACCTGTTCGATCTTTGGCATGAGATCAGGAACGTACTCGCGAGGCGGCTTCACCTTGTAGGACTCGCTCATCTGCTTCCAGCGCGCCTTGCGTTCCTTGCCATCCTGGAACGGCATGCGCCCCGTGGTGAGCAAGTAGGCCATGACTCCGTAGGCAAACACATCCGCCGCCTGACTCACCTCGCCGTTGCGCATCACCTCGGGGGCAAGATAGGCGCGCGTGCCTCCCTGATTGCGCACACGCCGCGGCGCCCCTGTCACCTTCATGCTGAGATCGAAATCCGTGACTTTCACCTGTAGTCCCGTCCCGCTCTCGTCCACGAGAAAGTTCTCCGGCTTCACGTCCAGATGCATGATTCCCCGTTCATGGAGGTAGGCGAGCGCCATGGCGCACTGGCGACAAATGTCGTAGGCATTCGCCTGCACATACGCCCGGTCGTCATGGAGCATCGCTTTGATGTCCCGGCCGGAGATGAACTCGATGATCTCGTAGGGGAGAACTCCCCTGCGGCCGCACTCGAAGGAATTGACGATGTGGGGGTCCGGGCTCAGCATTTCGCGGATTCGCGTGCCTTTGACAAACCCTTTGCGGTCCCGTCCCTTGAGCAACTTCGAGGCCAGCAGACGCCGAACCACCACCTGACGCCCTTCGGAGTCAAGCGCAAGTGTCAGCCGCGCCATCCCACCCCCGCGCAGATCCTGAATTTCCGTGAAAACGAGCTTCGCCGACGCCATTTTTCGCTGAGTTCCATCCTGTTTTGAGTACCTACACAGCACGCTGGCGTCTATGCGAGGCGTCCGCCCTTGAGAACTAGGTCAATGTCCTGCTGAGTGAGTGCGTTTGTCAGAAGCAAGGTCCGGTCCGCGCCGTCCGCGCCGCGGATCGTGATCTGCACGTCTCCGCCTGGCACGAGCTGACGACGCAGATCCTCGACGCGGATCGCATCGCCCTGCTGAATATCATCGCGGTCGGCCGGATCCTTGAACAGCAGGGGGACAATGCCAAAGTTCACCAGATTCGCCGCGTGGATCCGCTCGATGCTGGCCGCAACCACCAGACGCACGCCGAGAAACAGGGGGCAGATGGCCGCATGCTCGCGGGAGGATCCCTGCCCATAGCTCTCACCCGCCACGATCACCCCCGCACGACCCGCGTCGCGAACGGTTGCAGCACGTTCAGCAAAGCCGGGCTGGCCGTCCTCGTCAAAGCACTCGAACACCACTTGGGCGTACTTCGGAATATTGCTCCGCAGCTTCAGATGGACACCGGCGGGCATGATGTGGTCCGTCGTGATCTTGTCATCCACACGAATGACCACCTC
>JAGLDW010000670.1 GCA_023145395.1 Lentisphaeria bacterium
AACCTGCAAGATCGTGTGTAAGACCTACGGAACTGACATGTGCCTCCTTAGAGGTAACGCCTCAGTTACGTGGGGACACGGCGGTTGAGGGCAACCGCCCTCCAAGTGCTTCGGAATGCCGCTGGTGTTCGCCATCCTCGGTTGCCCCACGAGACTGAGGGGTTACTTCCCTACCGCCTCCAAGGTTGCATGCGAGGCACGATGGGTGCAAGTTGAGACAGATTTTTGTTGTCCCAGTTTCCAGGAGATCAATATGACTGCGTTCTTGCATTGTCTACCGATCGTTGCCAGCCACGAAAAGGGGACGCGTTCCCTTTTACGTAAAACAATCGTGTGGGTCGGCCTGATCGCCTTTTTCGCAGGCCCGCTCTCGGCGGAAGCTGTCTACGGGAAGCGGTTTTCACCACCCCGGGTATATTTCTGTCATGCCAACCTGAACAAGGGAGGCGTCGCGTCCGGAATCGAGGGGCAGGACAACGTCCTCACGCTGTACATGACGGCCATCGACAAAAGCAAGATCCGGTACACAGCTGCGGATTTCACTCTGTCCGTCCTGTTGCCTGCCTGGCTCGAGATCCTGGATCGGGAGAAGAATGGACTCACTGTGACTGAGGCGACCTTCGGCGGCAAACCCTACCTGAGAATCGAGAAGAGGGTGGATGCGGAGAAGGTGTTCAACCGCTGTCTGCGTGGTGCCTGGGGCATTGATGAGTTCATCTGGTACCGTGTCAAACCCGGGTTGGGCGATGCAGCCAGAAAACACCCGATCGAGGTCACGCTGCGGCACGGAGACGATCTCTGTTTCACCGATCGCGCCACCCTCCGCATCTACCCTTCCCTCTCCTCACCTGTCCCACTCGACCCGAAGCATTTCCGGTTCTGGCTGCACTACGGCCCCCATGTCCGCCAGGGATATTGGGATGAACTGGCTGATGTTCTGCACAAAGCCGGCATCAATGCCATCCAGTTCACGCTGGCTGGTCCCGACCGCCTGGAACAGGTGCGGCAGATGCGGCAGCGCGGATTCTACACGATCATTCAGCGCGGCGGCAGCTATGCGAAAATCCACAAGGACAACTTCCAGGGGGCGCTGACTCGTGGTCCCGCATGGTTCGCGACGGCGGACAGCGGCACCATGGAGACCTACCTGCCTGTTGGCGACGCCGTGCTGTGGGACTTCGAGCCCACACCAACCCGGATCGAGCTCGACGAGTGGACGCTGGCCCGTTTCCGCCAAGCGGCGGACATCCCCGACGGCGAGGAGCTAACTGAGGAGAGCATTCGGGAAAAGCATTTTGCCGCATGGATTGCCTTCCGGCAGGACGTGTTCGCGACCTGTGTGAAACACTGGGCCGACTTCTGCCGATCCGTCAAGCCGGAGATCGAGACGATTCTCACCGAGGGACGGGCAAACATGTTCGATCCACCGGGGCAGATCGACTATGCGAGAGTCGCGGAGCACGTTTCGTTCTGCGATCCTATGAACTACACGGGTGTCGATGCAGTCCACGTGATGCGGCAATGGCAAGAGCACGCCCCAAAGGCGACCTTCACTGGCTGCCTAAACGTCGCGCTGAACTCCCATCACAACGTCTTCGTCTCGCCCAAGACGATCATGCTCCAGATTCTAAGCTCGGCACTCATCGGCTCGAAAGGCAACAACATCTATCCGGGGCAGTCCATGGATGCCGAGAACTTCATCCAGACCAACCGCGTCATGGGGTTTCTGGGCCGCAACCAGGAAGCCATCTTCGCATCCGCTGCGCCCACCACCGAGGTGATCGTGTCTCCGCTCCCAAAAGAGGATTTCGAGATTGAGTTGGGAGATGGGCGCAAGATCCGAAACACCTATCCGGACTGGCAGCGCGACGCCGTCATCCGCACCTATCAAGATCCTGCCACGAACGATTTGCTGCTGGTTGTCGTGAACTGGAACGCGGACGAACCATGCTATCTGAAAGTGGCGATACCCAGCACCCACGACTGGCTGATCCTGGATGAGGAGAACGGAATCTCCTTCACGGGAAATGGTCGTTCGAAGGTGCTTGGAAAGAATGCGAGCGCAGGAATCCACCTGGAATGCCCCCCCTTCGACTACCGCGGATTCCGCATCAAGTCCTGG
>JAGLDW010000671.1 GCA_023145395.1 Lentisphaeria bacterium
CATCGCAGACAAAGCCTCGCAATACGCGGAGCAGGGAAAGACAAGTGCAGCCGCCGAAGCCACCGGCTCTCTCAGCCTCGGCTTTGACGACATCGACCATGACGGCAAGTTCGAGTATGTCGTCACAGCGCCCGAATCCAAAGTCTGGATCAGCCAGCACGGGACAATCGCTCGATGGGAAACCCAGGGGCACGCCATTGCCACAGCCGGCCTCGGCCTCTGCCGGGACATGATCTGGATCCCGCAGACCGAGCGGGCGAATGCGGGGATGGACGTGGTCATGACTCTCGATGAAAGACGGGTGTCCACAGACCGGATCACACTCGGATTCAGCAAGAACGTGACCTTGGAGACCCTTGGCGGCATGGCCAGCATCCGAGTGGCAAAGACATTCACATTCCCAGCCAATGGCGCCAGATTCGATGTCAACGTCAACATTTCCAATACATCCGTGACCATGGACATGCCCAGCCTCACGTTCAGCTACCGGGCGCACAACTACATCGACTACGGGAAAAAACGGACTTCCTTGTGGCTGTCCGATGGCAAGCGCACAGCCAAGTGGGACGATATGACGAAGCACTGTTCGATCCCCAACAAAGGCCTGACCACGACCGAGAGAAAGGTCGTCGTCGGACAAGGCGACGTGTATGCGCCGCACAGCATCTCGACCTTCGGAGACTATTTCCCCGACCAGCAACTGCTGCTGACAGTCCGGCCGAAGGATGCGTCTCGATTGCTGCAGATCCTGCGCTGGGGTCGCAAGATCGACCGCGCGGGGCGTGGAACCATCGAATGGATGTACAAACCCCACGAACTGCAACAGGGGCAGCAGGTGAGCTATGAATATGCGCTCTCACTACAGACAGACGTGACCTCGCTGCACGCCACCCGGCAGTCCTCCAAGATAGACCCACCGCGTCCGGCTGCGCAAAACCCGCATCTTCTGTTTCACGCCAACTTCGATGGCACACCCGATGCCGCGACCCCGACGGGGATCGCCAAGGCCACAGTCGAGGGCACCCCAACCTATGAATCGACACCCGGTGGCCAGGGCATCCGCATCGCGGACGGACTACAGCTCAGTTTCCCCCCGGAGAAACTCGTCAATCTGACCAGAGGAAAACTCCAGATCCGCTTCAAGCCACTCTGGGACGGCACCGACCAGAAGACGCATTATCTGCTAACCATTCGACCTCTCCCGGGGTTCGTCTACTTTGGGAAAATCGAGGATGGGCGTCTGCTCATGAACATGTTCGACGAGGACATGAAACAGCACTATCCCGCCCACGCCATCCGAACCATGGAGGCAAACACCTGGCATCACACAACCATCACCTGGGACGCAGAGAAAGGCACGATTGCGCTCTTCTTGGATGGCAAGAAGGTCGGCGAACACCGCAAGCCCCCCTGGGTGATGGGTCGCCTCGCAAACAATCAGCCAAAGTGTCGCCTCATCATTCCCAAGACAGCCGAGGCCGTCATCGACGACATCAAGATCTGGGACCGCCCATAGCACTCACAATCCCGCGAACTCCGCAAACCATGGAAGGCGAACGGCCCGCGAACCGCGCGCCAGAGATCGCCTGTGCGCGCAACTTGAACGTGCGCACTTCGAGTAGGTGCGTTGCCCCCAAACCGAAGACGAAGGCGATTCACCACGGAGGCACGGAGACACGGAGAAGGCAAGAAAAGAGAGTTCGCCGGCTTCGCCCTGCCACAGTCGGACAGACCGAATCCGGCGAACGGCCCTTCGGGAAGGGCACAGGAGTCAGAGAAGATCCGAGGCCCGCTTGTCCCGCGATGTTGCCAACTTCTTAGTCATAACTCACATTTTGAATCTCGTTTTGAGGGCCGAGGCAGGCCTCGGCAAGGACAAAAGCTCAAGCAGGCTTGAGCACTCCAAAGAGCCTGCGGCTCAGTGTAGACACCGATGCATAGCATCTTTGGAGTGCCCAGGCCCTTGATAGGGGTAGGGACGGCGCATTTGGTTGCGCCGCCCCCCCCTCCAAACCGTACGTGCGGATTTCCCGCATACGGCTTTCCAGTCAACAGTTACTCCGAAGAGACTGACACTTTTCGACGTGGGCATCGACCAGCGAGAAGAGCCCAAGCCGATGAAAA
>JAGLDW010000672.1 GCA_023145395.1 Lentisphaeria bacterium
CTACCGGCGGTCTGCCAGGAACGCCTTGTAGGCTTTGTAGGCCATGTAGGTGTCGAGTTTGGAGGCCACCTCCCAGGGCGCGTGCATGCTCAGCAGCCCCACGCCGCAGTCCACCACGTCCATGCCGTAGCGAGCGAGGAACATCGCGATCGTTCCGCCTCCGCCGCCATCCACCTTGCCCAACTCCCCCGTCTGCCAGACAACCTTGGCCTCGTTGAACACGCGACGCAGGTCCGCCATGAACTCCGCAGAGGCTTCGCTTGAACCGCTCTTGCCTCGGGAGCCAGTGTACTTCGCAAGCACGACGCCTCCGTTCATCTTCGCCGTGTTGTTCGGCGAACTGACATCGGCGTACAACGGGTCATGAAGCATATTCACGTCTGCGGACAACATTCGGGAACTCTCCAGGCAGCGGCGCAGCGTGAGCCCGGAAAACCCGCCCTCTTCGAGAGCGATCATCTCGGCGATGGAGTTCTCGAAGAACGTCGAGTCCATGCCCGTCGCCCCCACAGACCCGATTTCCTCCTTGTCGCAGAGAAGCACGATAGCCGTGTGCCTGGGCGTTTCCTTGAGATCGAAGAGCGCCTGCAGGCCACCATAGGCGCAAACCCGGTCGTCATGCCCGTACCCCAGGATCATGGACCGATCCAATCCTAGCTCGCGTGCGGGGCCGGCCGGAACCAACTCAAGCTCCGCGCTCGCAAAATCCTCCTCCACGATGCCATAGGTGTCGTGGAGCAGCGAAAGCACGTTTGCCTTCACCTTCTCCTTGGCATCTTTGTCCGTGCTTGGCAGGCTGCCAAAGAGCACATTGAGGCCTTCGCCGGTGATTCCCTCGGAAAGAGTTTTTTTCGCCTGTTCCTTGCCGAGATGCGGCAGCAGGTCCGTGATCACAAACACGGGGTCGGAAGGATCCTCGCCAATGCTGATTTCCACCTTGTCCCCATTTTGCTTGACCACCACACCATGCAGTGCGAGGGGCATGGCGACCCACTGGTACTTTTTGATGCCGCCGTAGTAGTGCGTGTCCAGCAGCGCCAACTCGGCATCCTCGTACAGAGGATAGGGTTTGGCATCCAGACGGGGTGAGTCAATATGTCCGCCAACGATGTGCAGTCCCGCTTCAAGCGGTTCCTCGCCGACTACGGCCAGCAGTAGGGTCTTCTCGCGGCACCCCCGGTAGATCTTCATACCCGGCTCAAGGCAGCGCCCCTCCGCCTGTATCTTCTCCAGGCTGACAAACCCTCTCTTCTCTGCCTCGGCCACGGAGATCGCATACGCCTTGCGCTCGGTTTTCGCAGCGCTGAGAAAGCCGATGTAGTTGCGGCAGTACTCCTCAACCGCTCGTTTCTCGGTCTTCTTCAGAGTCGGCCAGGCATTCTCCCGCTTCCACAACAGGTCGGGCTTCTTCGGCGTTTTTTTTGCTGGACTCATCAACAGTTCTCCGTCTGAAGGGTCAAGGTGCTGGTCATTGGTGTGCGTACTAGTATATTCCAGACCAAAGACGCAGGCAAACCGTACATTGTTTCTCAGCCGCGGAGTTCGCAGATTGTGCACAAAGTAGTAGAAGGTGGGTTCTTCGTCACGTTCGAGGGGCCGGAGGGCTCGGGAAAGAGCACGCAAATCAGCCTTTTGGGCGATGCCCTGACCACACAGGGGATTGATGTGCTGCGACTCCGCGAACCCGGCGGCACACCGCTCGGAGAGGGCCTGCGCGCTCTGATTCTGGCTTCCGAGGCGCCGGACAGCATGGCAGCAGAGACGGAATTGCTTCTCTTTGGCGCCAGCCGCGCCCAGCTGATGCACCAGCGAATTCTCCCCCACTTGGCAAAGGGAGGCGTGGTTCTATGCGACCGCTTCGCCGATTCCACCACTGCCTACCAGGGCTATGGGCGAAGCCTGGATGCGGAGTTCATCGAGCGCATGCACGAGTTTACGGTCCAAGGCCGCTGGCCCGATCTGACTTTCCTGCTCGATCTCACTGTGGAGGAGGGATTTCAGCGGGTTTTCCTGCGCAACGGAAACAAGGAGCATGCGGATCGCATCGAGGCCGAGTCCCGCGCCTTTCACGAACGCGTCCGCAAGGGATACCTCGACCTCGCTAGAATCCACCCGAAGCGCTTCCGCGTACTGGATGCGACGCGCTCGACGGAAACCATCCACAAGCGGATCATGGAGATGCTGACCGATGCGATTGGCTGACTTCAAAGATGATTTTCCGGCTCTCTGCGACCGGCTGGGGCAGGCCGCCGTCAAGGGGCGCATCGGCCAGGCATACCTCTTCGTTGGCGACAACGCGGAGTTCCTCTCCCGTTTCACGGATGCCTGGGCACAGGTCTGCGCCTGCCTGAACCGCACGCCCAAGGGCGACGCGTGTGGCGCCTGCCGCCCCTGCCAGCTTTTTGAGAAAGGATCCTATGCGGAACGGCAGATCCTGCGCCCCGAGTCCAAGAGCCGGCAGATTCTCATTGACGACGTGAGAGAGTTTGAGCATCAGCTTGGTCTCTCCGCCACGGACGGAATGCTCAAGATTGGTGTGATTGCCGACGCCGAATGCCTTGGAGAGCAAGCGCAGAACGCATTTCTGAAGACGCTCGAGGAGCCCCATGCCGGCACGCTCCTGCTGCTGCACACGACGCAAGCCCGTCGTCTTCTTCCCACGATCCGTTCGCGGTGCCAGATTGTCTCGCTTTTGCACAATCGGCGGTGCTACCCCCTGGCGCTCGCCCACGGCCTCTTCCCCGAACTCGCCCGTCTGCGGCACAATGCGGGGGCGGCTGTGGCGTTGTCCGTCATGGCCCACATCACTGAGATGTTCGCAAGTCTGCGTGCGTCCGCGGAGCATGAGGTGGGGGAGGACGAGGATGAACGCTGGGAGCAGATCGTGGAGGCGGACGCCGCCTTGGGAAAGCGCCTTGGGGAGCTGCGTGCGGCGCGGATCGAGGCGGAGTATCGCCGCCAGCGAGACGAAGTGCTCGACGCCATCCACACCTGGTTCCTGCAGCAGTCTCTACGTGCGGCTGGAGTCGCGGACGGCGATGTGCCGCATCCCGAAATGCTGCAGGATCTGCCGGATGAACTCCGTGCCGCGCCGTCGGCCAACGAGGTGGAGGAGTCGCTACAGCTTACGGATGAGCTTCTTCGCTGCATGGCCACAAACGCCCCGGAGGAGCTGGTCGTGGAGACGTTCTGCCTGTCCGTCGCGCGAATACGCGGAAAGCGAACGGTGAGGAGAGAAAGGTAGCCGGACGCATTCTCGGTCCGGACGAAGGAAGCGGGACGCTCCCTCTACTTTGCTGGTTTCTTGGGCGTGATCTTCAGCGTAAGCTCATCGAACTGCTTTAGCAGCGCCTTGTGCTCACTACGGGCTTTCGCATAGTAGTTGTTGGGCACCGCGCCCACGCCTATCTTGGGCGTCGTGCCCGGTTTGGGCTTGTTGCCTGCCAGCTCGGAAGCCGCAGGCTTCATCATGTCGTGCGTATTCACGGTACCATTGCGAATGGCGTCACGCATCTTTGCCCATTTGCCCATCTCGGTCAGGAGACCCGACATCTCGGTGTACGTCTTTCCCAGCCAGTCATAGCGCGCTTTCTGGGCCTTGCTGGTCGGTTTCTGCCGCGAGATGGTGACGGCATAGCCCTGAAAAAAACGAGCATAGCGGGTGTACATCTGATACGGCGTCTTGCTGCCGCGGATAATGCCGCTAATCTCGCCGGCCAGGACATGCGGGGGCTTCAGGGGCTTCTTCTTGGCGGATGCCTGCTGCCCGTGGGCGGGAACCGACAGGCACAGAAGCAGAGTTGCCGCCGTGAACGGGAGAAGCCTGGACGCACGGTGCGCCCAGGCCTTTCTGATGGTTGTGTCGCTATTCATTGAGGAATTCGATCCGTTCCACTTTCGTGCGATTTGTGAAGGCATCGCGATACACCGTGGCCACAAGCTTTCTTTCCGCCACGATCTTGTCGATGTACCTCACTACCTTACCATCCTTGTAGACAACGTCCAGTTCGCCATAGGATGCAACCTTGTTTTCCCCATCCGATAGGTAGGGAACTCCAGCGACGTCTTTGATGGCCTGGGCCGTCACGAGCACCGTGAAGTAGTTCTGCCTGGTGGTCAGTTTCTCGACGAGCAACGTAGCGACACGCTCCGCGACAATATCCTGGGTCGCGTCAGTGGGGGTCAGCTCAGAGATCGCGCCGAACACTTCGCCGATGTTGGTGAACGTCACGCCTTGGGCGCGCTTCGCAAGGATTGCGTCCGCAGCCGCTTCCGGGTCCGGCACAACACCCGTGAACAGCGCCTTCAGGACGGCTGGCTGCAGCGTGTTGATATTCACCTTTCCACGGGTCTGGCTACCAGTCCCGATCTTGAACAGGTCGAGGATTTTGGCGTCGTGCTGGTCCTCGTCCGCCGTGCTTGCGGACCAAAGACGCAGGGACTGCAGAGGAATGTAGGAGTGGACCCGGCCGATTTCTCCCACGCGAGCCACACCACTGTTCTTGACATCGATGTTGGAGTAGGGGTTGCTCGCGTATCCGTTGATGATATCGCCGACCCCTGTGGGCTCCAGCGCGGCGCCGACTGTGAGTGTCCCGTCTGCGGGAACAACAGTCCAGAAGAGATGGAAGTCGGGCGCGTTCGAGCCGCGGTCGTTCATCAGCGGATCCACGGCGGTGGCGCTGGCGTAGAACATCTCGTCCGCGTACTGCAGGTCGGGGGATCCCCATTGGGCGAGGAAGGAGCCACTCACGGGGACCTTGTCCGCGATGGCACCCAGATTGTCGGTCACGGTAACACTGATGATGCGTGCCAGGCTAATCGTGTACCCGTCCAGGGCAGGATTCGCACCGCGGTCAAAGGCGCCCATGAGCGTCAGCCACTCGTCATCGGAGAACGTGCTATTCCAAAGCAATGTCCCGCCATCCACATTGGCTGCCGTGTCCAGGACGATATCACGGGTTCCCTGATAGGTGAAAGACGCGCCCGTGACCCCCGTCACTGACATCAGGTAGCGCACGGTAACATTGGTGGGGGCATGCGAGACCTGGAAGTCGATCTCGAAGGGGTGGAACAACTCCACCTTGAATCCCGCGCAGACCTTCAGGTTGTTGCCCTCGTCTCCCGCGTCGGGATCGTTGTCGGGGTTGGTGCCCGGATCCACTGTCTCCTCGACGGTCTCGAAGTAGGTCTGGTTGTTCTCCACCACGGTCACATTATCGCCTTCCATCCCAATCCACCAACGCCCCATCGCCTTGCCATTCGTATACCTGTCATTGTAGAGATGGACCTGCATGTCTCCGGTGAAATCATAGGTCGTGGAATTCTGCAGCGGAAACACCACACCATTGAGCATGAGAGTGTTGTTGTTCGCGTTGCCTTTGGGGCGGACGTGCATTGCGGTGATGGGACCCGTGTAGCCTTCGCCATATTGATGCAAATCATCACGAGTTCTCAAGGTGGCGCTATTCAGCGTGATGGAGAACTCGTCGTGATTGTTCGGATTGATGTTGCAGAGTCCCTGCGCCGCGAACTTGGTGATCGTGGTCGTCGTGTTGCTCTCGCCTGTCCCGGTCATGTTCAGGAGCAGAACCACATCCTGGAAGTCCTGGCCTGCATAGCTGCTTGTCGTATTGGTCTCGAACAGGTAGATGGCCTGGTTGGGTTGTAGGGAGATCACGCCGTCGCTGATATAGTCCTGCATGAAATAGGCGGCATCTTCCTGGTTGTCTGTGTTGGCGGTGACGGTGGGGACGGGATCCCCGTCGCGCAGCACCCGGACCCGGTCGGTGTTCTGGTCGGAGGACAGGCTGCAGAACTTGGACCACTGGTTGTTGACTTCCCAGTAGAAATTGCAGTCCAAGGAGATCGCTGTGCCAGCGGGGAAGGTTCCCGGTACATCGAAGGTGCGGGGGTTGTTGCCATCGTTGATATCGCTGTTGTTAACCTGAGGCGTATTGTTGGGTTCGAAATCGCCCCAGGGCTCGAAGGTCTCCGAGCCAACATTGAGCTGGGTGGTGATGGGGCACCAGTATAGAAACTGCGGCGGGTCGTAGCCGAAGTTGTATACGCCCAACTGCGCGCCGAGCACTGTGGCGCTCACGGTGTACTCGACCCCGGGAACGACCTCGCCAGCCACGACCTCGAAGGGGACGTCGTCGGACCCGCCACCGGAACCGTCCGTGCTGCCCGACCCCGTGCTGCCACCGCTGACCGTGACATCGGACTGGACGCGCATGGTCACTTGGGAGATGCCCCAGTTGCGTTCGACGCCGTGCAGATCCATGGAGCCACTGCTCGTGCCAAGATGCACCTGCCCATCGTTGCCCACGTATACTGTGGTGGGGATGCTATCCGCATCGATGTAGTCGACTAGGTTCACAGCCACCTGCGCGGCGACGGCGCAACGGGCGCGGTTGGTGCGCTCGGGCTCTGCATACTGGGAGAAAGCCGCCATCTTCCAGTTGTTGAACCAGTCGGCATTATCCAAGGATTTGAGCCAGGCGCAGTCGTCCTGCCCCACGTCTCCCGAACCGAACTCCTGGGCGGCGCCCACGAAAAGCTGATATGGCTTGCTGGCGTCGGTGATCGCGACCATGTTGAGACGGTCGGCGTCTTCGCCTATGTCCCACTTCCCATCGTTGTTGCGGTCGCGCCAGAAGCGCTCCACGTCAAAGCTGGAGGTGGTCAGAGTGCGGGCGCAGAGTTCGGCTTCCGCCTGGCTCATCTCCACGCCTTTGATAAGATGGCCCAAGGAGAACCAGCGTCCCACTTCGGGCAGCACACCGGTCTGCACATTGTCCTGGGTGTCGCTGGGACGGAACCGGTCTGTATTGGAAAAACCCAGATCTCCAAGGTCGATTTCCTCGGTGGAGAAACCAGTTTTCGGCTCGTCGCCGTCCTCCTCCGCTCCTTCTGCGCCATCCTCGTCAAATACGCGGGAGACCACTGCGGCCGGATCGATCTTTCCAGAGTCGTCAAGCACGACGAATGCGTACCTACCGGTCAGCACGGTTTCGTTCGTGCCGTTCTTGTACTGCTTGGTCTTGATGGGAATCCAGCTCGCTGCTCCATCAACTGTGGCTTCCGGGGTGACCTGAAGACCATTGATATTCATGCAAAGCGCCTGCTTGATATCGGCTTGGATATCTCCGGAGCTGCCGTACGGATTCCGGCTGGCAAGAACGCGCTGTCCATGCCAGGCGCTGCTCTCGCTGGGAGTGATGAAATTGTCGGCGGGGTACAAGCTCAGTCCGTCGCCAGCGCAGACCTGCTGCACGGCCCGCTGCACGGCGGACTCCGCGAGGAGCTGCACGCGAACACTCGCCGTGTTCATGCTGCTCGCCTTGCGCTCGGCGTTCGAGGTGATGGCCATGGTCAGCATGATCACCATCATCAGACAGAGGAAGCCTAGTGTCAGGATCAGAGTCATCCCGCTCTCGTGTCGATTCCCATTGCCAGTGTGCGCACTCATCGTTCGTTCTCCTCGTTTTCCTGTATCTGGTTGGCTATTGTCAAACATTGTTCTTCTAGCTCCTTCCGAGTTCCCTTGGTGTCCTATCGCCTCTCTGCGAGTTTTGTTCGAGCATTTTCGACATTGTGTCATGTAGCATTTTTCATGCCAGCAAAAAAAACAAGCTCTCGCATCAACCCGATGGCTGCAGGGAAATCACACGTCGGAACGTACGCGCATACTTCCTTCTGATCTCCTCCCGCTTCGCCTCGGGAAGCGTCTCGAGCAGGACTCGGCTCTTGGAGTCGATGAGGGTCATCTCGACCCCCACGAGGGCGGGCATCGAGACGGCGTTGTTCGGAGGGTATGGGGTCAGGTTGCTGGTATAGCAGGTGAACTTGAGCGCGAGCACATTGCCGAGAACCGTCTGGTACCCGTATTGGTCTGCGGCGGCGTCACGATCCCCATAGACATTCCAGGCTGAGTTCGAGTCGTCCACAAAGGCGCGCTGTAGTTGGTTGTTCTCCAACCTGTAGCCGATCTCGAGGAGAGAGGATTTGGCCTCGGGGGATCCTTCGGAGGCGGACACGAACCACAACTGCGACGAGCTGGGCTGATGGAATCGTATGTCCAGGCCGGGCATGTCGTTCTCCCGGGCGATGGCGCCCTGGAGGTCCTTGGCGATCAGCCCGAAGGCGATGCGCGACTCGTCCGCCAGCACCACGCCCTTGAGCGTGTGGTTGTAGGCATTCTGCATGTTCGCAAAAAAACGGAACAGCATGAGCATGAGAATGGAGAGCAGACCGACCGTCACGAGCATTTCAAGCAGCGTGAACGAGCGGCGCCGTCTTCGTGGATTTCTCATTTTTGACATTCTCCATATCCTCTAGTCTGTAGGCAAACTGTGACGTCGTCCTCTCCAGACGGCAGGTCAGACCTGCGGGTCACTGCCTAGAATACCTTCAAAAAGCACCATGAAGTTGCTGCGATGCGCGGTTGCCACTAGCTGCGGTTGTACACTTCCAGCTGGAAAAGCGACTTGCGCCGCCGTGCGTAGGGGAGCTGGGATGGCCAGCTAATCTCAAGATTGAGAACCATGGCCTCATGGTAGGCGAGAGTCTCCGTGCTCCAACTGCCGGAAGAGTAGTTGTAGAGAATGACGGACGAGTGCCACACGCGGCAGACCGCCGTGTACTCCACGTCACCCTGGGCGTTTCTCTGAGTAATTCGGTGAAGAGCGGGATGCATGCTCGATTTCTCGTAGGTGACGAGGGAATCGGTGTACCAGGGGTACCAGTCCGTGGTCGACTCCGTCGCGTACAGGTCGTCCCCCGGCGACTCGCTGTACTCCCCAGACACGCTGCCCTCCACAGCTGCGTCGGCCTTCGTAGAGGACAGAGAAGTGCCCCAGACACTCCAGTTGTCGGAACTCTCGTCGCCTGAACGCATTCGCGCACTGTAGAAATGCAGAAACTGATCCCCATGAGTCGCCGTGTGCGTCTCGCCGATGGACACACGGTTGGTGCTGAGACTGCGCGAGAGCAACGCCGCCACGCTGGCGATCCCGAACGCAAGCACGCCAAGCCCCAACACGAGCTCGATCAGGCTAAAAGCCCTTCTCACGACCTGTTTTCCTGGCTGCGCGTTCATAAGAGCCTCCAATGTCCGTTTCTCTTGCCTCTGCATGACTTCGAATGAGCAAGAACGTTTCCTGCCCAGTTCCGCACGCTGTTGCCGAGGCGTCTCGAACCATGACTGTCTCAGCATCTTGCGCAGGACTCATGCCAACCTACTCCCCTGTCAGGAAATCTGCCAGCATGAGAAAGGCTTCCGGGGGCATGTCAGTTCCGTAGGTGTTTCCTCGTGTGGGGGATGCGATGCGTGCAACGGCCAGTGCGGATTGCGGACAGCACCTATGGAACTGACATGCGCACAAGGCTTCCCGCACAACGCACACGAGGGGGCTGTCTGCTAGACCCGCAGCGAAAGTCTAACGGATGGGCGAATTGGCAGCTTCCCCTCTGCCATTTCTCAACTCTGAGAAAGGCGGGTCAGTCTTGCAATTCCGCTCCTGCGCATTCACAGTATGAAAAGTGGTTTTCACTGCATTTTTGGCGAGTTCTGTGTTCAGAATGCATTGAGACTCGTCGGCGGCGAATCTGGAGATCGACCGCAATCGTCCACTGATTCTTGAATCCCGCAGGTGGCACAATGAGCCCAGCAAGACCAGGCAAAGCGATTCCTCCTCCTCTGGCCAGCGAGCGCGTGGCCCGTGCCAAGGAGAAGTTCGAGTATCTGGCCATGGACGAGACGGGGCGAGAACTCCGGGGCACTGTCGAGGCAGCGGACGATGGCGAGGCGTTGGCTCGTCTGAAGCAGCAGGGCCTTTTCCCCATGGAAGTGTGGAAGGGAAAGGGGAAAGGAAAAGGGAAGGGCAGGAAAAAAACGAAGGGGAAGAAATCTGCTGGTGGCCGTCGCCGGGAGGACATGGCCAAAATCTCCAAGCGCAACCGCGGCGCACAGATTATGCAAGCGCTTGGCCTCGGAGATTCCATCAGGACAGGGCTTCTCACCATCATGACGCGCCAGCTCTCGACGATGCTGGCTGCGGGACTGCCCCTCTTGCTCTCCCTGCGCACGCTGCAGGAACAGTGTGGACGCAGCCCGGCGCAGAAGTCCATGAGAAAAGTGCTCAGCGACCTGGTGGACAAGGTGGAGAACGGCATGACCTTCTCTGAATCTCTTGACTTCCACCCAAGCTCCTTCGGCCGCCTCTATGTGGGACTTGTCCGAGCCGGAGAGGCGTCCGGCGCCATGGAAGAAGTGCTCATGCGCCTGTCCGAGTATTTGGAGAAGAACGCTCGGATGATCAAGAAGGTGAAGGCGGGCATGACCTACCCGGTGGTGGTGCTCGTGATTGCGATGACCATTACATTCGGGCTGATGGTCGGCGTGGTTCCCCAGTTCGCCGAGATGTTCGACGAGATCCTCGAGGGCGTGCCCCTGCCGGTGCTAACAACCTGGGTCATTGGCCTCAGCGACTTCATGATGCACCGCATTGGCCTGCTGATTGGAGGCATGGTCGGCGTCGTGATTTTCATCAAGATTGCCCTGAAGACTCCGTTCGGGCGGTACGCCTTCGACTGGGCGCTTGTGACCCTCCCTCCCCTGGCCGGCCTGATGCGCAAGATCGCGATTGCGCGGTTCTGCGGCACTCTGGGCACACTCCTCAACGCGGGTGTTCCCATCCTCGACGCGCTGACGATCGTCTCGGAGACTGCGACCAACGAGATTGTCCGGCAGGGGGTGTCCAAGCTCTATGCGGCTGTGGCCGAGGGCGAGAAAATGGCCGTTCCTCTCCAGAGCATTCGTGTCTTTCCGATGATGGTTGTGCGCATGATCGACATCGGAGAGCAGACCGGCGCTTTGCCGGACATGCTCCAGCGCATTGCCAAGACCTTCGAGGAAGAAGTGGACATGGCTCTCGAGGCGATGGTTTCGCTGATCGAGCCCCTCATGATCTGCTTCCTTGCCGTGGTCATTGGCGGCATCATCATGGCGCTGTTCCTGCCACTCATCAAGATCATCGAACAGCTCGGCGTATAGAACGCGGCTGCAAGGAGCGCTGGACTGTTGGACGAGTGGTTCGACATTGTCGATGGGCTTGACCGGGTGGTTGGCCGCGCCACCCGCGGTGAGTGCCACGGGAATCCCGCGCTTGTGCACCGAACCGCGCATGTAGTCGTGTTCTCTGCCGACAAGCGCCTTCTGCTGCAGAAACGCGCACGCACCAAGGACATTCAGCCAGGACGATGGGACACGGCTGTGGGTGGCCACTTGGCTGAGGGCGAGGACTATGAGCAAGCGGCCCGACGTGAAATGTCGGAGGAATTGGGACTCGATTCGTCCCTGCCCCTGCAATTCCTCTTCAACTCGCGCATCAGAAATGAGATCGAGTCGGAAAATGTGCGTGTGTTCGCGCTGGTGAACGATGGCCCGTTCACCAGGCTGGAAAGCGAAATCGACGAACTCCGCTTCTGGACGCCTCGCGAACTCGCCGACGCGGTGGGCACGGGTGTGCTCACACCGAATCTGGAATGGGAGGTGGAGGTGCTGGGGGAACTGGACAACTCTTCTTCGGGGTGGCAGACAACTTGAACTGCCCATGCCCGCTTGATATAGTGACGGTCTTTCATCGTAAGCGTCAGACAATGCTTGTCTGCAATGGGATCGGCCTTTTATTTTTGGAGCGTAGCCATGGCACGTGTGCTTCTTGAGAACGTTGGCAAGATCTATCCCGGGAATGTCCGGGCGGTCGAGGATTTCAATCTTGAAATCGAGGATGCGGAATTCGTCGTCATGGTTGGCCCCTCCGGATGTGGAAAATCCACCACGCTGCGCATGGTGGCCGGTCTTGAGGAGATCACCGAGGGGACGATCCAAATCGGGGATCGTGTGATCAACGATGTTCCCCCCAAGGATCGCGACATCGCCATGGTGTTCCAGAACTACGCCCTCTATCCCCATATGACGGTTTACGACAACATGGCTTTCGGGCTCAAGCTCCGGAAATTCAAGAAAAGCGAGATCGAGAAACGCGTACGCGACGCTGCTGAAATCCTGGGTATCCCGGAACTTCTGCAACGCCGCCCGAAGGCGTTGTCCGGCGGCCAGAGACAGCGCGTGGCCGTGGGACGGGCCATCGTGCGCAAGCCCGCCGTCTTCCTCTTCGACGAACCTCTATCCAATCTGGATGCGAAGATGAGGGTCCAGATGCGCACGGAGATCAGCCGCCTTCACACACGGCTGGAGACGACCATGCTGTACGTCACTCATGACCAGGTGGAGGCCATGACCATGGGCGACCGCATTGTCGTCATGAAGGACGGGCTCATCCAGCAGGTGGCCGCGCCCACAGACCTCTACGACAACCCGGCAAACGCCTTTGTCGCTGGCTTTATCGGCACCCCTCCAATGAACTTCTTCGATGTGACTATCACGAAGGAAAACGGGACGCTGACGCTGAAGGAAGACACCTTCGAGCTGACAGTGCCGCCCGCCTGGAAGGAACTCTTGGAGCCCTACACGGACAAAGGGGTCACCTTTGGGTTGCGCCCCGAGGATGTCGGAAGCCTAACGGCGGAAGGCATCGAGGGCGCCCCCAAAATCACGGCTGACATCGAGGTTGTCGAACCGATGGGGGCGGAGACGTACCTGTACATGAACACGGGGAAGAATGACTTCATCGCCCGTGTCGATTCCCACCGTCTGTGTCATGTCGGCGAAAAACTCGACTTGGCCGTTACCCTTAGCAAGGCCCACGTCTTTGACAAGGAGACGACCAAGCTGATCGTCTGATTGTCCGGGACCAATGCCTTTTCCTTCATACGCGCCGACGGAAATTCCGTCGGCGCGTTTTTTTTAGCGACTGACGCGGCCCGATGCGGCGCCGCCCATCAGCGCCTCCACCTCCGGTCGCGTTGCGTAGTTGATGTCGCCGGAGATGGAATGCTTCAGACAGGACGCAGCCACCGCGTATCGGATTGCGTTCGCCGAGTCGTCCAGACCCTCTGTGAGCAAGGCGAAAATGAGGCCGGCTGCGAAAGAGTCTCCCCCCCCAACCCGATCGACAATCGTCTTGATCTCATAGGGCTGGTAGGAACCGGAAGAGAGAGGGGCGAGAAAGCTCTCCCCAACATTGGCGTCATAGAGCAAGGCACCCCAATTGTTGTGCGTGGCCGAGAGACTCTCCCGCAGGGTGATGGCAACCTTGGAGACATTGGGAAACTGGGCCACAATCTCCCGCGCCACTCCTTCGTAGGCGCCCACGTTCAATTCGCCAGACTCCACGTCACTGTCAACTGCCTGGATGCCGAGGACTTTCTCGGCATCCTCCTCATTGCCAATAACCACGTCCACAAAAGGCAGAATCCCCCGCATGGTGCGTTCGGCAAGAGCCTGCGGCTCGGTTCCGGCATCCCATTTCCAAAGTTTCTTGCGGTAGTTGAGATCGCACGACACAGTCACGCCTGCTTGCTTGGCGGCCTTGACCGCCTCCAGCGCGGCGTCTGCCGTGTTTGCGCTGATTGCCGGTGTGATGCCTGTGATATGGAACCAAGCCGCATCCGCGAACAAGGATGCCCAGTCATAGGCGGCCGAGGGGACGATGGCCACCGACGACCCCGCACGATCGTAGATCACGTTGCTGCCGCGCTGATTCGCCCCGGTCTCAAGGTAGTAGAGGCCCAGCCTGCCGTCCCTGGCGCGCACGATGCCGCTGACATCGACTCCGAGACCCCGCAGACGATGTACACAGGCATCGGCAACCGCATTTTCGGCGGGCAAAGCGCTGACAAATGCCGCGTCCAGACCAAAGATGGCAAGGGAGCAGGCCACATTTGCCTCGCCACCGCCGAACGTCAGTTCGATGGAACCGGGCAGGCATTGTGTGAAACGCAGGAAACCAGCGGGGGCAATGCGGCCCATGATCTCGCCGAATGTGACAACTCTCTTGGTCATTGAGCAACCTCCTTGTGAATAGGTCTCTGGACCGCAGGGATGCGCAGGATCACTTTCCCGCCAGGGGAAGCCAGAACGGAACCGATAATTTGCCAGCCTTGTCCCTGGCCCGGCATTGCACCCAGCAGCAACCTTTCACCTTCGCTCTCAGGGGCGCAAGATGGATGCTGGGACTCGTCTCGAACTGTTGCCAGATTTGTTTGTTGCCAGCGGAGAAAGCGGTCATTTCCAACCCAGCCACGCCGCTGGCGTCGTAGGCGGTCCAGGTCATGGTATCACCGCTCTTGCTCGTGGGTGCGCCATGGACGAAAAAATCGTCTAGATGCAGAGGAGTCTGGTTCTTGGCGCCGCGCCGGACAAAGCTGATTGTCTGAATCGTCATCGCG
Source organism: Lentisphaeria bacterium (assembly GCA_023145395.1). Taxonomy (GTDB): domain Bacteria; phylum Verrucomicrobiota; class Lentisphaeria; order Oligosphaerales; family Lenti-02; genus JAGLDW01. Next base: position 14,359 of record JAGLDW010000672.1, read on the forward strand.
TTCACTGTCTTGGCGGCCACTCCAGAGGCCAGAAGCAGGTCGCGCACATTGAAATTGAAGCTCTGCCACTTGTTGGCGGTCCAGGCGATTGTGCGTGTGCGGTTTAGTTCGGCGCCTGCGGCGCGGGGCTTCCCGAGCGACAAGGTATATGTCTTCTTGCTTGTGGTTGTCAGGTACACGTGAAGCGTGGTGCGACGTCTGTAGTTGGGACGACGAAGGCGGAAGGACAGCCAAGGATGCTTGGAGGGTGCCCAGGCCACGCTGCGGCTGAGGTCTCCGTTACTGCGGTAGGTGAGTTGCCGTAGATACCCTGACTGTCCAACCCTGTGGATGGCGGCGACCGCCTGATAGGATCCAGTCGTGAATGCGTTCTGCTTGCTTCGGTAGCCATCCCAGTTCCAAAACCAGTGAACCGACGAGCCCATGCGTAGAGAATACCACGCGGGCCCCACTTTGTCGGAAGCATAGTCGATTTTCACCGGAATCTTCACGGGAGTGACGCCGTTGCCTGCTCCATCGACAATGTTCGAGACCACGAAGTCGAACACGTCACCGTCCTTGCCCTTGTCCAAGTAGCTGCGCAAGATGAATGGGTAGTTCAGGGTCAACTTGTCAACCCCCGTGGAATGGCGGAACAGGTTGGTCCACTGGGAGAGTTTCACGGGTGTCTTCCCCACGAGGAAGGCCGTCTTTCCGATGGCCCAGGGCGCAGCCCCGTGATTCTGGCATGAGACTGTGAACTGTGTACCATTCGAAGAGGGATTGCTGTACCTTCCGAATGCGACGCTTGGTTCGAGCGGGAGTCTGTCGAGAAGAAAGGGAATATCGGTCACGGAAGACTCCACACCCCGCGTGTCGGCTGCCCGAAACAGGAAGTGGTGGACACCGTCGGGCGTCTTCTCCAAGACCGGTTCCATCGGGGTGCCGTTGCTGTGCAGGCGCCAGGCCAGCTTTTCGCACGATGCCTCGTCCAGATCCGAATAGGGAGTCTCGCCCACCGAAAGACATGACCAGACCTTTGCCACACCGTCTCGGTCGTAGAAGGTGGGGGTGACGGTCAACTGACTTGCCTCGCGAATCGCCGGGCCGAACACGAGATCGTCCACATGCCAGCTGGAGAATCGACCAGTCTGATCAGGGCTCCCTGATGATCCGAGAGTGAAGCCGCCCGGCGTGAAGCGAGCGAGGGAAAGTGGTTCGCGCGTGAAGGCGTCGGATACAAACCCCAACCACGTGTGCCACGATTTGTCCATCTCCAGGTCATGTGCAAAGCGCACCTTGGCAGCTGGGGCGTAGTCATCCCCAAGGCGAACGTAGTGGTAGTTTTTGAAGGCCATTGTCAGATGGGTCATGTCGGAAGCCTGGTAGCGGAACAGAAACAAAGGATTCTCGGCGATGGAGAAATCGGTGGTGAAGGAGGAGGATAGGCGCTGGCTCGGCGCTGTGTTGCGCACCAGCAGGCATCGTCCCTGAGTGGGGTCGTCCACAACCCGCAGACGCCCGTCGGAAGACATGGACAGTCTACTCGGGGCACCATTCTCGAAGTTTCCGACGAAGGTCTTGATCCCCTCAAGCGCGAGGAGAACGGGGCGGTCGTTCACGGGCCTGGCGGCTGGATTCAACGTCACCTCGCGCGCCGCGACACCATCGTTCACGGTCAATAGGATGGCTGCGGACGGGTCCGCGGCGGCAGACCTTGGAAGCCGCGCTGTACGGATCTCGCCCTCGCCTGTGTCGAGTGGAAGTTTCTTTCCCTCGCATTCGACCGTGGCGGAAAACAAGCGGGGATCCGGATAGTTGCAGGTGGGCTCCAGCCGTAGCACGCCGTCTTCCGAAGAGTCCCATGCTGCGGAAATCTGTGGTCTCTCAGGCAGTTTGATCCACGCTAGCTCCCGGGATATTCCCCTTCCTCCGCCATGCTCGACCCGCAGCCACGCCGTGTTCAGCCCCGTCTCCGTCATATCGACAAGCGCTTTGAGAAGCTCCCTCTCGGAGTTGCCGACATAGCGCCGAGGACCAAGCAGGGAATGCCGCAGTGTGAGACGCAAGGGCGTCTCGGAGGTGAAAGCCAGATGCGGTCGGCCATAGAACACGGGAGTGAGTTGCCGAATCATATAGCCATCGCCGGACTGGTTCCCCTTGACCCCGCACATAATGTCGTTTGGCTGCATATTCCCGAAGCCCTCAAGCCGCACGAGCAGGCCGCTCGATTCATCGGTGGCGGATCTAAGCTGGCTTGGGATCCAGGCTTCGACCTGATGCCACCCCCGGCTCCAGTCCTCTGGAGCCAGCGACGGACTGCCCGGCACAGTGGTCCGCCCCGTGCACACATAGCCGCCTTCACCAAACCCCGTTCCGCTGAGCTGATGGAAACAGTGTTTCACGGGCACATATTTGCCATCCTCGACGACCCGTCCAAGGCTGTAGTGGAGGTTGAAGAGGGCGGTGGGGGTGCGCTTGACAAGAAAGCGCCAGCCGGCGACGCGGTGAAGAGGCAGGGCGGCATCGAACACGGGAGTCATCAGCATGTTCCCCGAGCCAAGGCGGTTCACCACTCCGGTGGCCGAGGCGTGATCCCGCACGTGGCGGAGCTGGGAGTGGGCGACGGGATCGCTCAACTTCCAAAAGTCCGATGCCAGAGAGTCGAAAGGCTGCCCCTCCACAGTGACCAACGCGGGTGGGGGCTCCTCTTCCTCCTTCTCCGGTTCCTCGGCTGGCAGAGGCAACACCTCCACGGGCCGTGGACAGGCTTCCTCAAACGTGATCTTAACCTGGGCCAGAGTCATCGACTGCATGAAGGTCCAGATGCCCACCAGACCTTCATGCAGCACATCCTTGTCCTCATAGGAGAAAATCAGCTCGTTGTCGAAGAAGTATTCGATGCGGTCGCCGACTTTGCGCAGCTTGATGTAGTACCAGGCACCGTGGATCGGGCGTCCTTTGGAGACAAGCGGGTTGAGATACTTGCGGACCATCCCCTTGCGGACTCTGGGCACGAGATACTTGTCCGAGCGCTCGATCACCTTCCCTTTCCGAGAGAGCGTGCTCCAGTTTTGCGAGAGATTGTAGTCCCACTCGGTGCACGTGACCGTGTAGCCCGAGCTGGGGCTGGTGGTGGCAGCCATCGTGGTCACGTTCAAGTCTCCGGCACGCGCGTACCACCCATGTCTCACACCTGCGTAGAACTCCACCGTCAAATCGCCGGTGTAGATGTACTTATGCCAGAGCGCCGCCATCGTATCCTTGCTTTCCCCCACCATGTGAGACCAGCTGGGAGTGCACTGGAAACGGTTGATGATCTGCCACTTTCCTCCGTTGATCATCCAGTTGTGGGGAGAGGCCGTGAAAAAGTCGTCGATGACATTTGTGCGAGTGACTCGACTACGGGCGAGGTGCACAAGGGTCAGGCCTTCGATCCATGCGCGGGTGCCTGAAAGACGGTCGGGAAAGCGGTGCCGAATCAGGCACACACCGTCGATCTCGACCCAGATCCAATACCCCTCGCGATGCAGTTCGTAGTCGAGAGACGAAGCCGTGCCCTGGGCCGGTGTCGGCAGAGCGCAGGCGTACTGCTGCGGGGCGCTGCCCAGTTCCTCCACAGTGAGCGTCAGTTTGCCGTCGTCTTGTACAGCCACGGTGATGCCGGCGCCTTCCGGCGCCTCGTCGGACACCCCCACACGCAGCGTGCTCTTGGCGACGCAGGGCAGTTTGATCACAAAGTCACCGAAGAAGTCTCCCTTATGCCAGAGATGTCCCCCCTGCCCCGCCACCCACTGCCCCTCTGGAGAGGACCAGTGCCGCATGAAGCTGTCGTGCTGAAACACGGGGTTCTTGTTCGGTTGCTCGTGGAAGCGGCGACGGTGGAAACCGTAGCGGATTTCACCGATGCGGCAGGACGTAGCTTCTCCCACATACAAACCAGCGCCACCGGTCACCTCCCCGTCGATGAACAGCATGCTCACAAGGCGCTCGTTGCGTAGGAACCGGAGTCGGCCATGCTGGGATGCATCGACACCAACACGCACAGTGTCCTCCAGGCTGTCCAGTTTGTGCTCCCAAGTCTCAAGAAGATGCGGACGCTCTCGGCGCATTCGATGCACTGTATATATTTCGCGCAAGCCCTCCCGGCGGATCTCGAACCGGTAATATGGATGGGACGGCGACCGGAAACCTGCGATGACGCCGAACTCCGCTGTCTCGCCCAAGCCCGAGAACGAGGCGCCCATCACCACTCCCTTGTGGTGGGAACAGCCGAAGACAAGCCGTTGGCGCCGGGTTTCGTCGTCCAGCGTGAGCACTGTTGCCCTGCCGGGCGCCTTCTTCCGCAGAAGACTCCCGTCCCCGTAGAAATTTCCTTCGTGGTGGAGTGTCCGGTAGCGCATCGCATCGACTGTGTTCAGCGAGATGCGCTCGTACGAGTCCAGAGACACGTCGTCGAACCGGATCTCCTTCTTCACGTTGGCAAAGAGCCCCACTTTTCCCCCCACAGGCAGAGACTCGCTGACTCGAAGGACTTCGGAGTTGTCGAGCAGGCAGATAATCTCGTCTGTATGAACGCGCACGCTAGGCATGTACCACTGGTCGCGAAAGAGATGAGCGCGTGCCCGTGCAAGGCTGGTCCTGACGCCGTCACGGACTCGCCAGAGGTGCAGAACGCCTGTGCCGTCCTGCGCCCCATCCAGCCGGAACGTGAAACCGTAGTGGTTTTTGGCGTCGCGGTGGTAGAAGATCAGGCCCGCCTCCCCCTCGTTCGCCTGCACGGCTGCCGAGAACTCGTAGTCGTCGTAGAAGTCACGCCCCGTGACGATCACGGCATTTTCCCCGCCTCCTTTGAGACAGTAGAAGTTTGGACTCTTGTCAGCCGTCAGGGGCACTTGCTTGATACGGGCAATATTGGATTCGGGGCGTGTCATCGCATCGTCCAGCGCAGTGTGGACTCGCCACTGGCCGCTCTCCGGGCGCCAGGGGTAGAGCTGGTTTGGCGCACCCTCCTCGATCATGAAGTCTGAGCGGAACTGTTCCCTGGGCACGGACCGGAATCGCATCTTGGGCGGCGTCTCGCCGTCGGGCCAATGGGCATCGGCGGGGAATGCCAGCGGCGCGGCACAAGTGACGACAAGGCGGTTGTTGTGGTACACGAGCCATTCGCTCTCGCGGAACTTGACGGTCACCTCCACCAAGTCGGACGGTGTGGATAAAATGTCTGGATCGACCACACGGGTCCCACAGAGCGTTCCCTCCTCGTTCGCCCTGGTGACGGAGCAGCCATCACGATTCCAGCGCAGACTCGCCCGCTCTTCCCCCACCCTCTGAGCCAACAGCAACTCGAAGCCTCGGCCCGGATTGTAGGAAGCGCGGAAAACGAGGTTCCCCTCAGCCTTCCGGCAATAGGCAACGTGCTGCCAAGCGGGTATGGCGACTGGATTGCCGTTCGCCTCGCAAAACCGGCTGGCCAGCGGTGCGGCAAACAGGACCAGCAACAGGGACAACGTTCGTGGTGCTCTCAATCTCATGCCAATCCTTCGGCGTCGACCTCGTCCAAGGGGAGATTCGAGGTGAGACATACAGCGCAGTCGTTGGGTCGGAAGTATAGAGGAGTAAACGTGTGCGCAGAAGCCTGTATTTGGTTGCGGGGAGGAAAACTCAGTAGCGTTCTTCGCGATAGTTGTTGTATCCCGCTTCCGAGCGCATCAGCCGTGTCAGGAGCTTTTCGGCCATTTCATCGCGCACCTCGGAAAAGCGGGGATCGTAGTAGAGATTGCGCAATTCGCGCGGATCGGATTCCAAGTCGTAGAGTTCCCCTCCCCGTTCCGTGTCCCAGACGACATACTTCCAGGTGCCGCTGACTAGGCACTTGCCGTTGATCGACTGGTCGTTTGTGGTGAACTCGGACAACACGCTGTCATGTCCGAACTCCCCGCCTTCGAGTGCCGGGCGGAAGGAAATGGCGGACATCTCCCGAGGTCGGTCCACTCCCGCGTAGTCGAGAATGGTTGGGGCAAGGTCCATTACTTCCGCGAGTCCGGTGCAGCGTCGTCCCTTGCAGCCTCCCGGCGGGCGCGCGATCAGCGGGACGTGTGCGACCTGCTCATAGAAGTTCCCCTTGCCGAACTTCCAAAAATCGCCTAGCATCTCCCCGTGGTCGCTGGTGTAGATGATCAGCGTGTTCTCAAGCAGTCCGCGGGCCTCCATCATCTCCATCAGCTTGCCCACATAGTCATCGATCAGTGTGCAGAGGCAGTAGTAATAGGACATGTAGACACGCATCGATTCCTGCTGCTCGGGAGTGAGTGGCGCACGGGCTCCTCGGTGGCGCAGATGCGGAGGACGGTCACTCAGATCATGCTCCATGGTGTCGGGCAGCTGGATCTGGTCGAACGGGTAGAGATGGGCGTGCGAGGCAGGCGGGTCGTGGGGACCGTGGGGGCCGCAGAATCCACACCAGAGAAAGAAGGGTTTGCCATGGTCCATGGTCATGAACTCGATGGATTTCTCGAGAATGTACGTCTCCACATACTCTTCCAGGGGCAGGATGTTCTCCTGACTGGCCCGGTTGCGTTTGTAGTCTGGCTGACGCCGCTGTGCGTATAGCGCCTCATATCCACCAGGATGTCGCTCCTCCAGCCATTCCGCATACTGTTTCCCCAGTGGCGCGGGGCCGATGTCCTGACCGGTCGCCTGGGTCCAGCGGGCGCCCTTTCCGCCGACGATCTCCTGCCAATCGAAATCGCGCTCCGGCATCATGTGGATTTTTCCGGTCGCACCCGTGACGTAGCCATGCTCCTGGAGGAGACCCATGAAGGTTTTTTCATGATCGGGCAGGCCGGGTGTCGTATCGATTTCGGCTTCCATGTAGCGGACACCGTGCTGGTGCGTGTAGCGACCGGTCTGCATGCAGGCGCGGCTGGGAATGCAGACGGTATTCTGCACGTAGGCCCGTTCGAACACGACTCCCTCCCGCGCCAGCCGGTCGATGTGGGGGGTCCGCACGTGTGTCGATCCGTACACGCCCAACGTGTCCGTGCGCTGCTGGTCGGTGGTGATAAGCAGGATGTTGGGTGGGTGGGTGGGCATAGTGGATTCCAGGCAGGAGGAGGCAGAGACTCAGTTTTCGGGCGCGTTCGGGGGTTCGGCGGACGTGGCTGGCTCGGCCGCCCTGCTGACAATCAGCATCGTCTGGTCGTCGGACTGTTCCATATCCTTCGCATGACTTGTCACCTTTTCGACAATCAGGTCGCGCCAGCCCTCGGCTGTCCGAAAATCGCCCGACCAGAGGGTCTTCAGGTTGTCGAGTCCAAACTCCGCCCCGTTCAAGTCCATCGCCTCGTTCATTCCGTCCGAGAAAAGGAGCAACTGCATGCCGGGCTCGAAGCAGAAGGAGAACGTTTGGTACTCCACTCCCATCTCCTCGGGCATCAGCCCCGCCGCTTGTCCTTCGGGTCGGACAGCCAGGGCGGTGGCACTGTGCCCACCACGCAGAAGCATGGGCGTATGGCCCGCATTTCCGTATTCGCAGACGTTGCTTCTGCGGTCAATGACCACAACGGCCAAGGTGACGAAGAGAAAGGAGTCCGTATCGGCGAACATGCGCCGGTTCAGGGCGTACAGAAATTGCTCCATGCCCTGGTAGTGTTCGGCGAAACTGCGCACGAAGCTGCGACACGTGGCCATGAGCATGCAGGCGGGGATGCCCTTTCCTGTGGCGTCGCCGACGACCACCATGAGCCGGTCCTCGTCAATCTCGATGAAATCGTAGAAATCCCCACCCACCTCCAAGGCAGGACAACTGAATGCGGCGAATCGGTAGTCCCCCCACTGGGGAACCTCGGATGGCAGCAGAGAGTGCTGTAGTTCACGCCCGAACTCAAGCTCCTGGGCGAGGCGCTCCTGCGAACTCCGCGCAGAGTATACCTGGATCTGGTGGCAGGCGAGAGCCGCCTGGTGGGAGAGGGCCTGCAACGTCTGCAAATCCTCCTCCTCAAACCAGCGGTTTTCAGCCCGGATGTTGACGGCGCAGATGACGCCGAGAAGCTTCCCCTCCACGGACATGGGCACCGCCATCAATGTCTCAATGCCTTTGGGTAGTTCTTCAGCCCGCTCGTACTTCTCCACCTGCTGGATCAGGACCGGCTTCCCCGTCTGTGCCACCTCGCCAATCACGCCTTCGCCAAAATTGTGATACTCGTAGCGGAAATGCTCACGCCGGTGGTGCGGCCGCGATAGGATGACATTGCTTACCCGGTGGAAAATTGGGAACAGACCACAGACCGCCAGACCTCGCAACCGGGGCTTGTCGGCAGGCGCATCCTGATCAATGGTGAAAATGGCGAAAGATTCCGAATCGACCATCTCGTTCAGGTGATGCGCCACGAGTTCCACGGCATGGTCGATCTCCTCCACCTTGCCGAGCATGCGCGTGAACTCATTCATGAAGACACGCCCAGCCTTCAACAGCCGCGTGCTGTTTTCCACGCTCTCCTTCATCCGCTGGTACTCGGAGTGGAGGCGGGCGGCTGTGGCGATGCCGGCCAAAAGGAGGAGGAAAAAGATGGAGAATCCAAAAAACTGCATGGCTACCAGATCGTTCCGCTCCTGTTGGATGCTGGTTCTATTACCGTGCGCGAAACGCACTTCAAGTGCGTGTGCGAACACGGTCTACAGTATCGCCGTTCGCGCCAAATACTCGCTCGTACGCGCGCGAGTGCAACATCGAGAACAAGTGTCGTCTGCAGCACCCCCCCTCGCTTGAGCGCCTGGCAAACCAGCGGACGAAGCCGCTTTCCCATGAAATGGCCGAGCAATACCTTTCCCTGTCGATTGTGTGGTATGGTACAAGTCTGTGCGACTTGAACCACTCATGGACAGTAGCGAAACGCGGCGAGTCCTTCGCGCCGCTCCTGAGGATGCCGATGACAGAAATGCTCGAGCTCCACAAGGCGAAAATGCATGCGGACGGACTGGCGGCGGCAGTCGTCGACTGCTTTGCCCACTATTACACCAAACTGGCTGGCGGCGACAGAGGGCTTGTTCCCAACCGTGAGATCACCGCTCTCGACTCCAACGCCATGCCTGTGCTGGACGATCTGCCACCCGGAGATCCTGCCGCGCTCGCACACACTGTCATGCTTAAGTTGAACGGAGGGCTCGGGACGAGCATGGGCCTGAAAAAGGCCAAATCCCTCCTCCCCGTCAAGCCCGACTTCACCTTCCTCGACAGCATTGCCCATCAGGCTCAGAACTGGCGAATCCGCCTGCTCTTCATGAACAGCTACAACACGCGGGACGACACGAGGAATTTTTTCGATGCATACCCGCAACTCGTGGCAGACAACAACCCCCTTGGCTTCCTCCAGAATCGCTTCCCGAGAATTGCCCGCAAGACGGGGGAGCCGCTCGATTTTGGAGACGAACGCGACTGGAATCCCCCCGGACACGGCGACCTCTATCTGGCGATCCAGAAAGACGGACTCCTCGACAGTCTGCTTGCCGAGGGCTACAGGCATCTCTTCGTTTCCAATGCCGACAATCTCGGTGCCACGCCCGACCCCCGCATTCCCGCATTCATGGAACGCAACGGCGTCTCCTTCGTGCTCGAGGCCTGTCGCCGCAGCGCCATGGACACCAAGGGTGGACATTTGGCATTCTCCAAAAAACGTGGCGTTCTCCTTCTGCGCGAGGTGGCGCAGTGTCCGGACGAGGATCTTGACGGATTTCAGGATATCGACCGGTTTCAGTGGTTCAACACCAACAACCTCTGGATCGACCTGCGGACGCTGAAACAACGGCTCTTGGAGAACAGCGGCTTCCTACCCTTGCCGATGATCCGCAATCGCAAAACGGTGGAGGGCATCGACGTCGTTCAGATCGAGACGGCCATGGGGGCGGCCATCGAGCTTTTCCCGGCCGCATGCGCCATGATCGTCCCGCGCTCGCGTTTCGTGCCCGTGAAGAAGACCGACGATTTGCTTGTGCTCCGTTCGGACATCTACGATCTCGATCCGACAACCGGAGTTCTTTCCGCCGACGCGGCGCCGCCCTCTGTCGCCCTCGACGAACATTTCTACAAGACCATGGACGACTTTGACGCGCGTTTTCCCGCCGGCGCACCGTCGCTCAAACGCTGCACCGAACTCACAGTCGAGGGGGACGTCACCTTTGGCTCCGATGTGGCTCTCTCCGGTGCAGTGCACGTCACGGCCGCCGCGCCCGCCACGCTCGCGACGGGCGAATACACCGGCACCATCACGCTTTGACCTTCCACTGATTTGCATGGCTGAATGCCGACGGTGATACTATTCGCCTCTCTCCGCATATGAAAACAAGCCAGGAGCTTCCCCGATGAGCAGAGAATACGGTCTCAATGCAGTCCACCTGCGCCCCAACCCCCGCATCGCACACACCGAGTATTCGGTGGGAAACTACCATCACGGAGTGATCGATGCTGTGCTGGGGGACAAGCGCACCGGAACACGCCAGGACGTGAAGCTGTTTGGCGACGCCTGGGACTACGACTTCATCTTTGGCGTCAACGACGGCGCCGTCGGCTGGCAACAGCGCGGGCGCACCTCCGACATGGGGCATGCGGACTATGCGGAGGGTGGAACGGACCGCCGCGAGACGAGCACCTGTCCCTTCGAGGACCCCGAGGAAGTGCTCGAGTTCGATGCGGTCAAAGAGTACGGCCTGCCAGACTTTGCCGAACTGGTCAAATACTACGAGGACAGCTACCAGAGCAACCAGGCGTTGTTCGACGGACAGCTCTGCACCGGCGGATACTACAAGTCCATCATCTCCGGGGCGATCCAGGCGTTCGGATGGGATATGCTCCTCATGGCCGCAGCCGACCAGGAGCGGTTTGCCAAAGTCCTTCGCAGCATCGCCAATCTCACACTCCATCACGTCAAGGCCTGGGCCGAGACCTCCATCGAGGTTTTCATCCAGCACGACGACTTCGTCTGGACGGAAGGGCCCTTCGTGCATCCCGATTTCTACCGCAAGGTTATCATCCCCATGTTCAGCGAGTTCTGGGATGTGCTTCACAAAGCCGGGAAGAAGGTCCTGTTCTGCAGCGACGGCAAGTTTGACATGTTCATGCCGGATCTCGCGGCGGCGGGCGCCGAGGGATTCATCTTCGAACCCATGAACGACTTCGGCTGGGTGGTGGACAATTTTGGTGCCACCCACTGCCTGGTGAGTAGTGCTGTGGACTGCCGGACCATGACGTTCAACGGCTGGGAAGCGGTCAAGGAGGAGATGGATCGCACCTTGGAACTGGCCGACAAATGCGGCGGGCTGATCTGGGCCTGTGGAAACCACATGCCCGCCAACATTCCCATCGACATCTGTCTCAAGTACATGGACTATCTACGCGCCAACTGGGCACGCTGAACCGCGGAGTCCGCAAGGC
>JAGLDW010000673.1 GCA_023145395.1 Lentisphaeria bacterium
CCGATTGCTCCCAGGCGCAGGCCGCGCTTCCACCAGTCCTGCGCGTAGTGCGGACCGGGTGCGGAGGAGTTCCCTCGCCGTTCGGGGTTGCGCAGGCGGTTGAACTCGTAGGCGAGAATGTGCTGTGGGGCATAGCTCTCGCTCTGCCCGTGGTGCGAGTAGATTTCGAGTGCCGGTCGCATGCCGAGTTTGTCCTCGTAGGCGTCCCAATCGACGCCGCCGCGCCGGGAGGCATTGCTGATGTCGCTGAAATGGATGCCTGTGTGGTGGGGGATGAGCATGATCTTCTCGGGATCGAGATCGCCGGAGTCCTCGGGCAATGCGGGTGCTTTGCCTGTGGTGTAGCGATGCGCGAGAAAGGTCTCCTCGTCCCGGAAGTACATGTTGTGGTGTCCGGTTAGTTTCGTAGGGTTGCGTTCGTCGGCGAGAAGGGTGACGAACTCACCGGGCCGATCGGCCTCGCGCGCCCAGCGAAGCACTTGCTCGTAGCCCACTTCGCCCAGGCTCTGCACATGGTCCGCAACTCCGCCAAAATCCAGTCCGCTCACATTCCTCGCGTAGCCGTACGGGTCGGTGCCCTGCGCATCGTGGGAGAGCTTGGTGTGAATATGGATATCCCCCCAGTATGGACCGCAGGGAGTCTCGGACACGCGGATGGCGTTGGACAGAGTGTCGCGGAAGCGCAGGCGGAAAACACCCTCGGATGGCAGCGTCACAGGAACTCGGATGTTGCCGGTGAAGTGGATGTCGCGGGCCATGATGCGCCCGTCTGCGCTAGTGAGCACCTCATCCCGGTAGGTTGTGCAGGAAGCGTTCTCGAAGTGGTCGAGGGAGACGATGAGCACGCTGAACGGTTCGCCTGGGCGGGCGCAGGAGGGGGCGATGACGCGTCGGGCGCGCTCTTCGCCGGGAAGAATATGCAGCGTCGGTGCCTCGATGGGTGCTTGCCCGCACACACGCAGCCACAGTTCCTCCGTCTCGGCCACGAAGGGAGCCATCGTGTTCGCGTAGTGGAAGGTCAACGGCACTTCCGCGGGGACGACACCGTTTTCGAGTGTGATCCGAACGACTCGCCCGTGGCGACTCTGTCCCTCTGGGAAGTGTTGGGTGCGCGGCAGAATTTCGTGCGTCCACTCGGTGTCCGTTCCACCGTGCAAGCGGACGTAGTGGGGCGCGGAGGGGGAATCAGCCTGCAGGGCGCGCGTGAAGCTGGGGCCGTTGACCAGCGTCCAGGTCTGGGGAAACTGGATCTCCACGACGGCGCCGGGAGAAAGATCCTCGTCGCAGAGGACCTGCACTTCCACGTCGCATGGTTCGTGGACCTGGAACACATTCTGCCTCAGCTCTGCTTGGATCTTCATGGCGGTCCTTTGTCGTGGGTGTGGATTGTCAGCCTGACTATAGCCGCCCGGATGCGCGCGTGCCGCTGTCTGCAGATTTGCGCCGTGCGTTGCGAGGGCGCTGCCCTCGCGCTCCCGCTGGGGAGTACGTATACTCCCCAGACCCCACATCAAAGGTTCCGGGCACGCGCTGGCCGAAGCGTCCAGCTCTCCGTGCCCGAAAACGGTGGCCGTCGCTGGCGCGACATGCAAACACGCCATCGCAAATCATGGAGGGCGCGGC
>JAGLDW010000674.1 GCA_023145395.1 Lentisphaeria bacterium
CGCTGTGGACATCGGCCCTCCAGGACTTCCGCCGGGCGGAGGGTGCTTTCCACATTCGTGAGTATTCGCGTTCATTCGTGGTTCCGTTTCCTCGGTCCTCTTCCTTGCGTCTTTGTGCGACCTCTTCTTTCCCATCTCCCAATGATTTTGCCAACCATGATTTTGCGATTCTTTTCCCTTCGGCGCCCGCGTCTCACGGAAAACAGCGTTTTAGGATGCGCTGGAAGTTGCCTCCGAAGACGAGTCGTTTGGCCTCTTCCGGCAGTCGTGTGAACACGAGCCAGCTTGCCTGGGGGCGTGGATCCCGCATGGGGGCGTCGGTGCCGAAGAGCACCCGGTCGGCGCCCGCGTGCTGGACGATGTACTCGATGATGCCATTGGTGACTAGCGTGTAGTTGAGCTGGGCGAAGACCTGGGGGAAGCGGTTGCACATCTCGACCGCCCACTTGGCGTAGGGCCAGGATTTCCCGCAGTGATCCAGACTCAACGTGATATTTGGGTAGTTTTTGACCAAGTGCTCCACGACGGGGGTGCCTGCGGGCCCTTGGGTGGCCGGATCGAAGACCATGTAGAGATGGTGTTCGTTCGCGTAGCGGAACCACAGGTCGAAGCCTGGATCGTCGAAGTTCAAGGGTGCGCGGGGAAAGGGCTTGAGCCCCGGGCAGCGCAGTTTCGTGTGGAAGCGGTCGATCACGGTCTGCATCTCGGCGTCCGTCTGTAGTTCGGGACGGATGGTGGGCACGCCGAGGAGTTCATCCGGGTATCGGGCCAGGGCGTTGGCCACGATGTCGTTCCCTCGGTCCGTGTCGCCGCTGAGGGGGCCAGCCCAGGACATGATGGCGGTTGTGTCGATGCCGATGCGTCGGGTCAGCTCGATCATTCCGTCGATGCCTCCCTCGGGCATGACGAAGATGCGGCCCGCATTGTTGGCACCATCGTGTAGCACGTGGCAGTGGTTGTCGAGGACGGGGCAGGGCAGGGGGGAACCGCTGCGCACGGCGCGGGTCAGCGCGTCGTCCCATTCCGCAGGCGCGGGGATGCGTTCGGGCGCGGCGCCCTTGAGCAGCCGGGCGAGGTTTCCGGAGGCGATGGCATTCGCGTCCGGGTCCTCCAGTAGTGTCCAGTCGAGAAAGCCCCGTGCCGCCCCCGGCGCGCGCGCAGGCAGGCCGGAGCCATAGAGGCAGCGATCGGCGCCGAACCGTTCGGCCATCCACTCCACCGCGCGGTTGCCCTGGAACATGGAGAACTCGAGATGCAGATGAGGATGGTCATGCATGAGCAGCGCCACCTGCCGCCAATCCCCCCAGCTCGCATCGGTGAGGATGACCGGGCAGTCTTTGAAGATGCTCAGGAGCCTGTCCGCAGCATCGAAATCGTTGTTCAGCGCCGCTGCGCTTACGAGTACGGGCATTTGCTCCTGCCGCAGCATGTCGCGGAGTCCGCACCAGGCCGACTCGCGGGCAGGCACACCGAAGGTAGCGGGCGCGATGCGCACGGCGCGCACATCGTTCTCGCGGGCCAGGCGGAGGAACGTTTCGGGATCCGGTCCGTCGTCACAGTAGTCGGGCACCGCTGTCCAGCATGGGAAGAGCCGGTCGCGATGCGGAGCAATGTCCTCGACAAGCTGAAGATTGGCCAGCATGGGATCGTATTCGAGGCTCTGTGCGTGGCAGACGAGGGCGCCTGCGATGCCCGCAAGATCCATGTCGGCCAGCAGGTGCTGTAGCGTCCAGCGCTCCTCATGGTGTTTGCCCGTGCGCGGACCATAGGAGGCGTTGCAGTCGAAGTAGAGACGCTCTGGCATGATTTCGTGTTCCTGTTGTTGCCTGAACGGGTCGGATCGGTCGGATCGGTCCTGTTACTCACATTATGAATTCCGTTTTGAGGGCCGAGGCAGGCCTCGGCCAAGCAAAAGCTCAAGCAGGCTTGAGCACTCCAAAGAGCCTGCGGCTCATTTCAGGACACCGATGCAAAGCATCTTTGGAGTGCGCAGGCCAGCCTGCGCTTTCCTGCGTCGGTG
>JAGLDW010000675.1 GCA_023145395.1 Lentisphaeria bacterium
TTCTCTGTCACCGCGCTGGGCAGGAGACGCTGCGCCGCATGGACTTTCTGCGGATGCCGCATCTGGCTCAGGTTGTCAGACTCTATGAGGATGTCGCCCGCGCATGCGGGCTGCTGACTCCCGCCAAAGTGGTCGCCATCTCGTTGAACACGGGACATTTGGATGCGGAGTCCGCAGATCGTTGCATCCGCGAGACGAGTGAGGAGACGGGATTGCCTGCCACTGACCCTGTGCGGCACGGTGCGAATATGCTGCTGGAAGCACTCGGACTCTGATCCCCCGGCCTCCTCGAAAAAAAAAAGGGACCGGACAAAATGTCCGGTCCCTTTTGGTGTTCCTCAGTCGATGCTCGTGCCGACCCTAGAGCTCCATGACCTGTTCGTGTTCGTCGATCATACTGTAGTCGTCGCTGATGACGACTTCGTAGAAGGCATTCAGGATCGGCATGAAGTCCAGCACATAGCGACGCACCAGCGCTTCGCGCTGCTTGTCCTTGAGAGCATCCCTCAGAAGCAGATAGCTGTTGAGGACGATCGTCTGCATTTCGCAGAGCCGTCCAGCCATGAGATCATGATACTCGGAGTCGCGCTTCTCCTCGACCATCTGCACGGCTTTTAGAAGCTTCTCGCGGGCTTCATTGACCGTGTTGACGAGCCGGCGAAGCATGCCTTCGTAGGGCAAGGCGGCGAACTCGTCCATGATGGGGTCGAGAACTCGGCGGATGATGCCGCCGATTGCGGCCACATACTGGAGTTGCGTCGTGCCTTCATAGATGTTCGTGATACGGACGTCGCGGGCCAGTCTCTCGGCGGGGAAATCCTTCATGAAGCCTGTGCCGCCGTGGATCTGGATGGTGTCGTAGGTGACCTGGTTGCCGATCTCCGTGCAGTAGGCCTTGGCGAGGGGAGTGAGCACGGCCGCGATGCGCGTGTGGTACTTTTCCAGCTTCCGCGTTTCGGCGCTGACCCTGTCGGCGTCGCGGTTGATGTCCTCGTAGCAGTCGCGCAGATCGACCTCCTTGGTGGTGAAGTAGAGCAACGCGCGTGCAGCCATGATCTTGGTCTTGCTGCGCACGAGCATTTCGTACACTGCCGGGAACTGGATGATGGCTTTCTCAAACTGCTCGCGCTCTTTGGCGTACTTGAGCGCTTCGCGGTAGGCTGCCTCGGCAATGCCGAGCGCCTGCGCGCTGATGGCGACACGAGCGCCGTTCATGAGCGACATGACATAGCGGGTGAGGCCGCGGCGGCGGAGTCCGATCAGTTCCGCAGGCACATCGTTGAACTGTAGCTCGCAGGTGGGTGATCCATGGATTCCAAGCTTGTTCTCGATGCGCCGGACAACGAGTTTGGGTCCGCTTTCACAGATGAACATGGACAGGCCGCGTCCATCCTTGGTGCCCTCTTCCGAACGGGCGAGAACGAGCAGCAATCTTGCGCAGCCATTGGTGATGAACCGCTTCATGCCGTTCAGATACCAGGTGTCAGTCTCCTCGTCGTATCGGGCCTTGAGCTGGACAGCCTGCAGATCACTACCCGCCTCAGGCTCGGTGAGCACCATGGCGCCGTCGGACTCGCCAGAGGCAAAGCGTGGCAGGTAGCGCTCGCGCTGACTCTCGTCGCCGAAGCGGTAAACCGTCTCGCCAATGTCCTGCAGCCCGAAGAGGTTCTGGAGACTTCCGTCCGCGCGGGACACCATCTCGTTCATCATCGAGTAGGTGGTGGTGGGCATGTTCAATCCGCCGTACTGGCGGGGGAGAGTGACGCCCATAAGCTCGGCCTGGGTCAGGTTTTCGAGGTTCTTCTGAGTGCCGGGAGCATAGGTGACCTTGCCATTCTCGAGCGTGGCACCGTCCAGATCGACGTCTTCGGCTCTGGGAGCAATGAGGTCGCCGGTGATTTCACCGACGATTTCGAGCACCTTGTCATAGGTGTCCAGAGCATCTTCGAAGTCCTCAGGCGCTTCGGGGAAGCGTTCCTGCTCCGAGTAGTCTTCCTCGCGCATGCCGACGATTTTGTCGAGGCCCACATTCTGCAGGTGGAAGCGGATGTCCGGATTGTCCAGGTAGAAGTTTTCTGGCATGGTGTGTTCTCTGTATTTGATTCCCTAGGGGGGTGAACTGCTCGTGCGTCCCTCGTGACCGAGGTGCCTGCTAGAGCCTCGTCTTGTAGGCTGCGATCATCTTCGGGACGATATCATTGAGGTTCCCGACGATGCCGTAGTCCGCAATGCCAAAGATCAGCGCGTCCGGGTCGTTGTTGATGGCGATGATCTTGGCGCTCTCGGCCATGCCGGCGCGATGCTGCACGGATCCGCTGATACCACAGGCGATGTAGAGGCGAGGGCGAACTGTGACTCCAGTCTGCCCCACTTGGTGGTCATGGTCGATCCAGCCTGCGTCGACCGCGGCGCGGGAGGCGCCGACGGCACCACCGAGCGCATCGGCAAGCTTGATGATCAGGCGGAAGTTCTCCTTGCTTCCAACTCCATAGCCGCCAGCCACGATGATTTGCGCGCCCTTGAGATCAAGGTCGCTCTCCTCCTTGAAGCGTTCGAGGACCTTGACGAGCACATCCTCAGGTGCGAGTTCCACAGGCACGCGTGTGATGGTGCCCGTGCGCCCTGCCTCGCGTTCGCCGAGGGGCATGACGCCCTCTCTCACGGTGACCATCTGGGGATCCTGCCAGGAGTTGACGATGGTGGCGATGATGTTGCCGCCGAAGGCCGGGCGGATCTGCATGAGCTTGTTCTTCATCGTCTCCTTCGTCTTGCGATCGACGAATTCGTCGATACGCAGAGAGGTGCAATCGGCGGTGAGGCCAGCCTGCAGCTCGGAGGCGATGCGGGGAGCGAGAGAGCGCCCGACAGGTGTGGCGCCGAACATGAAGATGTTGGGCGTGTGCTCCTGGACCAGGCCGACGATGGTTTTTGCGTAGGGGACGGCCGTGAAGTGCTCGAAATCGTCATGCTCGGCGACGAAGACGTTGTCGCAACCGTACTCGTGCAGCATGGTGGTGAGATCTTCGCCAATGCTCTTGCCGAGGATGATCCCCTCCGTGCTCACGCCCAGCTCGGCCGCGAGTGCGCCGGCTTTGCCGACCAGCTCGAGACTCACGTCTGCGATCTTGCCGCCATCCTGCTCGATATAGACCCAGACATTGCCGATGGTGTCATTGCTCATAGTGCTATGCTTCTCCGCCTTTGTCAGCTCAAAATGTGATCTTGGATCAACTCGTGCACGAGGGCGCCAATGCCTGCGTCCGTTGCGGGCACGTCCTGGAACTTGCCGCCGGCGAGCACCACACTCTCGATCTCCTTGACCTTGGTGGGCGATCCAGCAAGACCGATGCGTTCGGGCTCCGCTTCGAGATCATCCGCGTCCCACTCGTGGATCCAGAGATCTTTCTGGCGGAGCGCCTCTTCGGCTTCTGCGAGAGTGTTGGAGTCCTCGTAGTCGCGCTCTCCGTGCTTGGCACGCAGTTCGGAGCGGGTCATGGCCTTCTTGTAGAGGGCGAGCCGTCTTGCGCCCATGGGGCGGGGGACATTGACGGAGGACAGTACGGTGAGCAGAAGAGGCATGGGTGCTTGGACGACTTCGTGCCCCCCTTCGATCAGGCATCGGGCGGTGATTTTCCCGTCCTCGACGTCGAGCACTTCCTCAACGTAGGTGGCTTGCGCGATCCCCAGCTTTTCAGCGAGCTGGGGGCCGACTTGGGCCGTGTCGCCGTCGATGGCTTGGCGTCCGCAGATCACCAAGTCGAAGGCGCCGTATTTTCGGGCGGCGCAGGCGAGAGTGTAGCTAGTCGCTAGCGTGTCTGCACCGGCGAAGCGGCGGTCGCTGACCAGAATGGCTTCGTCGGCGCCCATGTACAGCGCGCGACGCAGGACGGCTGTGGCATTGGGCGGACCCATGGTGCCCACGATGACCTTGCCGCCATAGCGCTCGCGAAGCTCCAACGCCGTCTCCAGCGCATTGAGGTCTTCAGGGTTGAAGATGGCGGGAAGGGCGGCACGGTTGACGGTCCCGTCCTCCTTCATGGCATCTCCGGTAATATTCGCCGTGTCCGGCACCTGTTTGGCAAAAACGAGGATGGTCAAACTCACACGCAGACTCCTTCTCTTGATTTCTTGCCGGAAAATCTGATAATCACATCGAATACCCGTTGAACCACTCTTCCTGCGATGGTGCAGACCATTCAGAAAAAGTGTATGTCAAATAGAATCGACAAGCTTCTCGTGTCCATGACAGTAGCCCATTAATTTGCCGCGAATCCCTGTTAATTCAAGCTGTTATTTTTCAAAAGTCGGTCCCTCTCACCCCCTTTTGCAGTCGCGACGAACTTGGTTTTCGCGACGCCTGTGGCAGTGGGGATATGGAGGAGTGGAGGAGTGGACGGCGGTCGAAGCCTGGCCGCCATGCTTTGTGGTTCGCGGGTCATGGCTCGCCGGAGTCTCTCCCTCCACAACTTGGGCAATACGTCCCGCTCAGCGGGATTCGCCGTCCGGAGGTCGCCTCCCACATTCTGGACACGCTCTGCGGGATTCGGAAGGCACGGCTCGCCGGGTGCTCAAAGGTTTATGGTTTGATGGCGGGATCGTTGGTGTGGAGATAGACCGAACTGGCGTTGACCTGTTCTCCAGAATGCCACCCACAGGCCCCAATCCCACTCCCCTGCATCCTTTCGTCCGACGGTTGCAGCCTCCGATCCCAAGCATATGTTATCGCATTACTTTCTTACGTTGCGGTGCATTGTGTGAATCATTGCGGGAAGGACTTTCTTGATGAGCAAGATCAACAGTAGACATGTCTTCACCTCCGAGTCGGTGTCCGAGGGTCATCCAGACAAGGTGAGCGACTGCATTTCCGACTCCATTCTGGATGCCTGTCTCGAACAGGATCCCGAGAGCCGGGTCGCCTGCGAGACCCTGACCACCACCGACCTGATCGTGCTCTCGGGCGAGATCACCACACGGGCTTCGGTGAACTGGGAAGCCGTCGCCCGCAAGGCTGCCGCCGACATCGGCTACACCGATCCGGAAATTGGCTTTTGTGCCGAGAGCTGCAAGGTCTTTCTCTGTCTGCACCCTCAGTCCCCGGACATCTCGCAGGGCGTCACCGAGGGACAGGGGGCATTTCTGGAGCAGGGCGCTGGCGACCAGGGCATGATGTTTGGCTACGCAAGCAACGAGACGGCCGAGTTGATGCCCGCACCGATCCTGTATGCGCACAGGATCATGGAGCGTCTGGCGGAATTGCGGCACACCGATCCGGACACCTATGGCTTCCTGCGCCCAGACTCCAAGAGCCAAGTTTCGTTTCTCTATGAAAACGGTCTTCCTGTGCGTTTGGAGACGGTGGTTGTCTCCCACCAGCACACTCCGGAGATGCGGGACGAACAGCTTCGCGAACTCGTCGGCATGGTCACCGAGGAGGTCGTGCCCGAAACATTCTTGCACGACGACATCGTGTACTACTGCAATCCGACGGGTCGTTTCGTGGTGGGAGGTCCCCATGGCGACACGGGGCTGACCGGCCGCAAGATCATCGTCGACACCTATGGCGGAGTGGGCGCGCATGGCGGCGGCGCCTTCTCTGGGAAGGATCCGTCGAAGGTGGATCGTTCGGCCGCCTACATGGGACGCTACGTGGCCAAGAACATCGTGGCGGCGGGGCTGGCGGACAAATGCGAGGTCCAACTCGCCTACGCGATCGGCGTGGCCCGCCCACTGAGCGTCAACGTGGCCACCTATGGAACGGGCAAGGTCTCCGAGGAGGCGCTCGGAAAGATTCTCGAGGCAGGCGATCTCTTCGACCTGCGCCCCGAGGGCATCATCTCGGGCCTGGGTCTGAAGACGCCGCAGGCATCGGGTTGGTCCTACCGGCAGACGGCCGCGTACGGGCATTTCGGCCGCGACTCCTTCCCCTGGGAGAAAACGGACAAGGCCGAAACTTTGAAAACTGCGCTCGGGAGCTAGGCATATGGCAGAGATCATTGGTGTTGGCTCCTCTCTTGTGGACATCCTGGCTTCCGTGCCCGAAGAGTTCCTGGACACGGTGACGGGAGGCAAGGGGGGGATGGAATTGGTGGATCGCGACGGCATGCGGGCGCTGCTGGCCCGTTTGCCCGAGAACCGCGCCCGCGTTCCCGGCGGTTCCGCCGCAAACACGATCGTGGGTTTGGCGGCGCTGGGCAACAAAGCCAGGCTCCTGGCCAAGGTCGGGGCGGACGAGGCCGGTGGATTCTACGTGGACAACGCGGCCGATCTGGGTGTTTCCCGCACGGCGTTCAAAGTGTCCGAGGGCGAGGCCACGGGCACCTGCATCAGCCTAGTCACCCCAGATTCGGAACGCACCATGCGCACGTTTCTTGGCGCCGCCGCGACCCTGTCTCCCGAAGAGGTGACGGTTGCGGACTTCGCAGGTTGCGCGCATGCACATCTCGAAGGGTACCTGCTGTTCAACCGTGATCTGGCGCTGCACGTGTTGCGGATTGCGCGCGAAGCGGACTGTTCGGTGAGTCTCGACCTGGCTTCACCAGAGGTCGTGGGCGCCGCCGCCGATATCCTTCCCCAACTGCTTTCCGACTATGTGGACATGGTTTTTGCCAATGAGGAGGAGGCGGCCGTGTTCGCGGGGACGCGGGACGAGAGGGCGTGTCTGGATGCGCTGTCGGCGGTTTGCTCCGTCGCGGTGGTGAAACTGGGTGCTCGCGGGGCGTTGATCCGTGGTGGAGACGATGACTTGCATGTTCCCGCCAAGCGGGTCGAGGCGATTGACGCCACCGGTGCTGGCGATTCGTGGGCCGCTGGGTTCCTCTATGGCTTGTTCCACGATCGATCATTGTACGAAGCGGGCCTTCTCGGCGCTGATGTTGCCGCGCGGGTGGTCGTCCGTATGGGCGCTGCGCTGCCGACCGAGGAATGGGCCGCAGTCAGAGTAGCAAACAACCTCAAATGATGGAGCGGGCTTGGGCCTTGCTTCACGGGAGATCGGACAGATGGTGCAGAAGACGGACAACTACTGGGTGGCGAATCTCGAGCTTGCCGACTTCGGACGGAAGGAAATCGGCATTGCCGAGAGCGAGATGCCCGGCCTGATGGTGACGCGCGAGAAATACGGGGTGGAACAACCCCTGGCGGGTCTCAAGATCATGGGCTCCCTGCACATGACCATCCAGA
>JAGLDW010000676.1 GCA_023145395.1 Lentisphaeria bacterium
ACATCTTCTCGACCCAGGATCACGCAGCCGCTGCGATCGCGGCGGGCGGCACCCCCGTCTTCGCCTGGAAGGGCGAGACGCTGGAGGAATACTGGGACTGCACCTACCAGGCCATCATCTGGCCGGATGGGAGCGGTCCGGACCAGATCGTCGATGACGGTGGCGACGCCACGCTTCTGATTCATCGCGGCCGTGCGGCCGAGGAGGATCCCTCCATCCTGGACGAGCCCACCGACGTGCACGAGATGCAAGTCATCAACGCCCTTCTCAAGCGCGTGCTGGCCGAGGATCCGCAACGCTGGCAC
Source organism: Lentisphaeria bacterium (assembly GCA_023145395.1). GTDB lineage: Bacteria > Verrucomicrobiota > Lentisphaeria > Oligosphaerales > Lenti-02 > JAGLDW01. The sequence continues at coordinate 306 of JAGLDW010000676.1, forward strand.
AAGGTGGCTGCCAAGGTCAAGGGCGTGTCCGAGGAAACCACCACAGGCGTCCACCGGCTCGTGCAAATGCACGAGAAGGGCGACTTGCTCTTCCAGGCTCTCAACGTGAACGATTCGGTGACCAAGAGCAAGTTCGACAACGTCTATGGCTGCCGGCACTCTTTGGTCGATGGCGTGAAGCGGGCGATGGACGTGTTGCTGTCGGGCAAGGTGGTTATGGTCTGCGGCTACGGGGACGTGGGTAAGGGCTCGGCCGAATCCCTCGCCAACGAGCGGGCCCGGGTCATGGTCAGCGAGGTGGACCCGATCTGCGCCCTGCAGGCCTGCATGTCCGGCTACGAGGTGTGCACGGTCGAGGATGCGCTCCCGCGCGCGGACCTCTATGTCACCACGACTGGCAATAGCCGCATCATCACTGCCAAGCATATGTCGAAGATGAAAGACCAGGCCATTGTCTGCAATATCGGCCATTTCGACAACGAGATCGAGGTGAGCGAGCTTGAGAATTGGCCGGGAGTCGTGAAGGAGGAGATCAAGGGCAGCGAATGTCCTGTGCACCGCTACACCTTCGCCGACGGGCACTGCATCTACCTGCTTGCCGAGGGGCGCCTGGTCAACCTGGGCTGCGCGACCGGACATCCTAGTTTCGTGATGTCCAACAGCTTCACAAACCAGACTCTGGCCCAGATCGACATCGCCCGGAATCCGGATCGCGAGGTCGGAGTCTTCCTCCTGTCCAAGGCGTTGGACGAGGAGGTGGCCCGGCTGCATCTCGGGAAGCTCGGCGCGAAGCTGACCACGCTGACGCAGGAGCAGGCCGACTATATTGGTGTGTCTGTGGATGGTCCCTACAAGCCGACTCACTACCGGTACTGACATCCGGCGTCGGTGCGGCTCGGAACTCTTTGAAGATGAGGACTCACTATGCGCAGAGACAGTCTTGAGTTGACGACGGACGCTGGAGAACTGCTCGGCTTCGACGTGATTTCGGTGAACACGGTTGTCGTCGGCGCTGGCGCTGCGGGTCTGAAATGTGCGAAAACCCTCTACGAGCTGGGCCAGAAGGATGTCTGCATCGTCGTGGACCGATTGGGAAACGGCGCCTGCAACAACTCGGGATCGGACAAGCAAACCTACTACAAACTGGGCATGTTCGGCGATGAGCCCGACAGTCCCATGAACTTCGCGCGAAGTCTGTTTCAGGGGGGGATGATGCACGGCGATCTCGCATACATCGAGGGGCTGGGGAGCGCACCTGCCTTTTTTGACCTCTGCCGCATTGGCGTGCCCTTTCCCTTCAACAAGTATGGCGGGTATGTGGGCTACAAGACGGACCACGATCCGCTCCAGCGTGCCACCAGCGCTGGGCCAAAAACCTCGAAATACATGTTCCAACACCTGCTGAGCGAGGCCAATGTGCATGGCATCCCCGTGCTTGATCATCACGAGGCCGTGCGTCTGCTCGTGTCTGGGGAGGGTGCTTCGCGGCGCATCTGCGGGGTTGTCTGCCTGAACCGGGACGAGCACTCCCGCGAGAACTATGGTCTGACGCTGATCAATGCCGAAAATGTGGTTCTGGCCACGGGGGGACCGGGGGAGATGTACGCCGTCAGTGTCTGGCCGCACGGGCAGCTTGGCTCGCATGGACTCGCGCTGGAGGCGGGTGTGGTTGCGAACAATCTGACCGAGTTGCAGTATGGCCTGGCCTCCGTGGGCTTCCGCTGGAATCTCTCCGGCACGTATCAGCAGGTGATTCCCGACTACTACAGCATGGCGGCGGACGGGACGGGAGAGAAGAGATATTTCCTGCACGACTACTTTGACGACATGCCCAGTCTGGCCACAAGCATTTTTCTCAAGGGCTATCAGTGGCCATTTCACGCGGAGCGCATTCAGAACGGTGGCTCGAGTCTGGTCGATATTGCGGTGTATCGCGAGATCGAGTCCGGTCGGCGTGTGTACATGGATTTCATGCACAATCCCACACCTGGTCCGGGCATGGCGCCATTTGCCGTCTCGGAGCTGCACGAGGAGGGTCGGACGTACCTGGAGCGTTCCGGTGCGCTGCAATCGACGCCGTACGAGCGGCTGAAGCACATGAACGTGCAGAGCATCGACTTGTACGCGGAGCACAACGTGGACTTGCGGGAGCCTCTGGAGATCGCGGTCTGCGCGCAGCACTGCAACGGCGGCATCCGCGGCAACATCTGGTGGGAGAGCAGTCTGCCGCATCTCTTCACCATCGGCGAGTTGAATGGAAGTCACGGGGTGCGCCCTGGTGGCAGTGCGTTGAATAGCGGACAGGTGGGCGCGACACGGGCTGCGCAGTACATCGCCAACGTGTATCGGGATGCCCCTCTGTCCGTATCCGAGTTTGCGAAGTGCGCGGCGCCGCAGGTTCTCGAACTAGCGGTCGAGTATGGGCGCTGGTTGGAGACAGACGAGGAGGGCTGTGATCCGGCGTCGGTTCGTCGGGAAATCAAGCAGCGCATGTCGTTCGCCGGAGGGTATGTCCGCAGTCTGGAGACGGCTCGGACCGCATTGGCGGAGGCGCAGGCGTTGTGGCGTCGGCTCGATGCGCGTGGGCTTCGCTGTCGCACTCCACATGATCTTCCACGTGCCACGGAAGACCGCTTGCTGGCACTGACAAGCGTGGCCTTTCTGCAAGCCATTGTCCACTACATCGAGAACGGTGGCGGTAGCCGTGGCGGGTACATGGTGCTGGATCCGGATGGCGATGTCTTTGTGCAGAGCAGCAGTGGGAGGGGCATGCCGCATCGGTCGGAGAACGTGGCGAAGCGTGACGAGATCGTCGAAGTTCGCCTGGCTGATGACGAGACACCGCTGTTTGAGATGCATTCCGTGCCCGTTCGTCCGCTACCGCAGGACGACAGCTGGTTCGAGACTACCTGGAATGCATGGAACGAGGGGCGCGTGTTCGAGGAGTAGAGCCCGAGCCTTCGTGTGAGATTCTTCGTTGGCTGTCTCAGGCAACACTACCCACCCGTCAGTGTACCTGGGAAGGCATGGTGCACCGGGGCGGGGCCTGGCGCACCTACTTGCCGTCCGAAATGCGTGCTCCGCGCCAGCGGTGGCCACCGTTTCCGGGCACGGAGAGCCGGCCGCTTCGGTCGGCGCGTGCCCGGAAACAGTAAAAGTGGGGTCCGGGGAGTCACGACTTCCCGGCGGGGTTCGGGGCAGCGCCCCGAGCAGCGTCTCCCATACGGGCAGTATAGTATTTGTCTTTCTCGATGTGACGACAAACCTGCGGAGGCGGATGGACAAGAGCACTGCACAACCTGGCGCCGAAGTCTGGCGCGATCTCTACCCCTTCGAGTCCCACTGGCTGGATCTCGGGGGCGTGCGCATGCACTATGTGGACGAGGGAGAGGGGGAGGCGGTGGTCATGTTGCACGGCAACCCCACCTGGTCCTTCTTCTACCGGGAGCCCATCAAGGCGCTGCGGAGTTCGCACAGAGTCATCGTCCCCGACCACATCGGCTGCGGACTTTCCGACAAGCCCCAGGACTACGCATACACCCTCGAGCAGCACATCGGGAACCTGGAACGCTTGATCGACGACGAACTTGGGCTGGAGCGGGTGAGTCTTGTCGTGCACGATTGGGGGGGCGCAATTGGTATGGGCTACGCGACGCGGCATCCGGAGAAAATCGACCGGATCGTGGCCATGAACACCGCCGCGTTCTTGCTCGACAAGTGTCCCTGGCGGATTCGCGTCTGCCGGATTCCGGGGTTCGGCGCGTTGGCCGTGCGGGGGTTCAACGCCTTTGCCGGCGCCGCCGTCCACATGGCGCTCGCAAAGGGACAAACGATGCCGCCGGAAGTGAAGGCAGGCTTTCTGCATCCTTACGACAGCTATCAGAACCGCATCGCCACATTGCGTTTCGTCGAGGACATTCCGCTGTCCCCGAAGCATCCGAGTTGGGAGACCATGGCCACAATTCAGAAGCAGTTGCACGAGTTGCAGGACCGCCCCATGATGCTGTGCTGGGGGGATCAGGACTTCTGTTTCACCCCGTCGTTCCTCGACATCTGGCAGCAGTACTTCCCCCACGCGACCGTCCATCGGTTTCCCGACGCGGGACACTACCTTCTGGAGGATGCGGGAGACCGCATCGTGCCACTCATCGCCGAGTTCCTTCGGGATGGAGCGTAGTGCGAGAAGATCGCGCAAGTAGAATGTGGGGGGGGCGGGCTTTGGACGGGGAATCCTGCTGAACGGGACGAACGACTCAAATCATCGAGGACGAGCGGTGCTTCCCAAATCGTGTTCCGTAATCGTCGCCGTAATCTTCTTCCGGTCTTCTTCCGGTCCGATCATCATTCTTTCAGACATATCAGTCAGCTCACAGGCGGAGAAGGAGCGTCAGCGGATTCCCCATCCTGTGCAACGTCTGGTTGGCTCTCCTGTCGTCTTCTCTTGTTCCGGCGCTTGACCCTAAGCACTCACATTTTGAATTTCGTTT
>JAGLDW010000677.1 GCA_023145395.1 Lentisphaeria bacterium
TATTGCAGCAACATAAACGTTTCGTGACAGGGCCAGAAACGATGTGGGAATTTTCGATACAAACGGCATTCCCCGAACTGTACGGCCGGACTGTTGAGCTCAAATCGACCAGGCAACCGCCAACACAGCAGTTTTCTCTACAAAACAATTGAGGGAACGAAGTCGGGATTCGACAACAACAACGCCATTACACATAATGGCGTCGTAACACGTTGGCCCATAATATCTAAAATCTGAAATCCTAAATTCAAAATGTGAGTTCTAAGGGTCGGGGCGTAAATAACTTCACATTTTGCTGCTGTTCATTTTGGTTTCTGACGAGGCGCGAGCGAGCGGGGACACCTCAAGGTGTGTCCCGGGCGAAGTAGCGAAGTCAAGGGGCAAAAGGGACGAAGCCCTACGGGGGCGAGGCGTCGCACGGCCATCCGACGCTCTCGCCAAAATGGTACGTTATTTCCGTGCCGACCCTAAGAATCTCATAGTTTGAGCAAGGGAACCTGAAAGCGTGTATATCGAGACATGGCACTGGCGATTGGTCATGCTCTTTTTGGGGCTCGTGCTCCTGCTCCTGGGGGGATACTGCCTCCTGCACCCTCATGCCATCCCGCTGAACATCTGCCACTCCCGAGATGTGGTCTTTCTGCAGCATCTGAATGTTGTGCTTAGCTTTCTCGTCTTCGTCGGCGTTGCCAGTATGGGGGGACTGTTTGTCTGCATGGTTGGGCATTCCGTCCGCAAGGGCTGGAACATGGAGACCGAGCATGCGCCCATTGACTACTGTGAAATGAGGAAGACCGTGCTGGCATACCTCCTCATGGCACTCGCAATCGGCATGGCCATTTTTGTCGGGCAACGCCTGCTAAAGGGGACCAATCTCGATCCCAACGGAGATCCCTCGGAGAGAGGGAGAACATCCCGAAGCGAGACCTGAAATCTCAGGACCATCTCACAGCACGATGGAGTGGTGGAGGGGACTGCAAGGCATGGAGCGCTGCGCTTGAGCTCGATCCGCGCTGTGGCAAGGCTATCAAGGCCAATCGGGCCGGTATGGGAGTTTGCATTTTCCGCACTTTTCCGAAAATCTGCAACCCCGTGAACTCCACACGCCACAACTCCACCACTCCACCACTCCAGTACCCAGTCCTCCAGTCCCCCATAGGACCTCTATGCCGTATACTACACTATACTGTACTCGAGGAGCGTAGAGTATACTAAGAATAAAGAGTGGGCAGAGAATCAGAAACTTTGGGATAACCTACTAGGCCACAGTCCGTTGCCCATATTCCCTCAAGCGAACCCAGAGACTTGTGGATGCGTCGCTTGTTCGTTCTTTCCCATCCATCAGTATGGAATGCACCCCCATTTGCTTTCTCTTTGCTACTGTACTACAGTTCACTAGTTTCCTGGTGATGGCCGAGATCGGAACAGGGTGTATGGACGACCTTTTTCAGCAACAGGTGGACCATTTGGGCGAGGGACACTTCCTTGTCCTCTGCTGGGCTGCCCAGAGCGAGGGCCGCAGCACTCCGTACAACATGACCAACTGTTTCGACGACTTGAAACACATCGGCCTCACACGCACGAAGCAGACGGCCGTGGCATTCGTCGAAGCCCTCTCCGCACTCCGCTTCGTCGATCTCCGCGGCGAGGGAAACCGCCGCAACATCTACATCACCATGCACGGCGCAAAGGCACTGGAAAACCTAGTGCTGCGCACGGTCCACACCCCAAGAATCTCAGCCTTTCTGGAGGGACACTGACCATGACAATTGGAATCGGCGGCGCAGGCGGCAAAATCGCGACAGTGCTGGACCCTGGAGCCACACTGGTCAATGTCTCTGAAACGGAATTGAACAAACTGCCCGAGACGGGACGCCGCATTCTCGCCGTGGTTCACGATGCGCGCGGCCAGTTCCGCGGATCCCGAAAGAACCCCGTCATCGGGCGAGATGCCTACCAATCCGTTCGGCGGGAGCTGCTCGGCCTCATTCAAGGCACCACCGTGTTCAGCTCGACGGGAGGTGGCACTGGAAACGGCATCACCGCTTCCCTGCTCGAGGAGCTCGCGAAAGCGGAGGACATACCTCCCGTTGACAAAACCCGTTTCGCCCTGATCCTTCCCTTTGCCAACATGGAACCAGCTGAGTTCACCCGCAACACCATCGATTTTCTGCAAAACCCCCTTTCCGCCGCCATTGATAGCGGCACGACGGGAAATATCTTCCTCTTCTCCAACCGCCTGAAGTTCGAATCACGCCTGCGCGAGGACCGCTTCAACGCGATGATCGCCGATTCCCTGAAAGTCTTCGAGGCGGTCCCGGACAAGAACGACGAACTCGTTTTGCTCGACGGACACATCGACCACGAGGATTTCGAGCTGTTCACAGGAAGACCCTATTTCAATCATTTCACCTACTTCGACTACGATCCAGAGAGTCCCTTTGGCGATCAGCTTGAGGCCAACGCCAATCCGCTCCTTCTCCGCCCCGAGACCCCCATCGAGACGCTCTTCCTACTCGAGGTCCCCAGCGGTGGAGATCCCACCATCCTGTACGACATCCTGGCCCATTTTATCGGCATCGATGTTTCGCCCGTCTACAGCGTCGTCGAAAACCCGAATATCACAACCCCCTTCATCACCGTGTCGTTGCTCTACTCCCGCAAGCCCGCAGAGCTTCTGGACGACTTCAACCACATCTCGGAGGCGCATACACGCGCGAAGGTGAAGAAATCTCTGGAACAGCACGTGGCACTGCCTCGCCTGGAGGTCAGCATGACGAAGGAGGCAGCCCGCGCCACCAAGGAGCGCGGTGACGCGGACGATGTCCTTCAAGTACTGAGGCGGATCGGCAAGCTCTAGCCAATGCCATGAAGCTTCTGGCCGTATGCCGCCCCGGATTTCACCTCCTCTTCCGCCCCGTTCCTCAATTTAGGAGGAGAGACGAGGCGGAGGGATCTGTGTTGTTTCAAACATTTCCATTGAAATTTCCACTGACATCCCGTATGGTGTGTATAAGTGGTGTTAAAGGGAAATGTCTTTTCTTGTCCACTCGTAGTGGGTATTTCGACTGAAATACATTTCTCTTTCCTAGCTGAAGGAGTGGTACGGATCATGAAAACAACGAAACAGACGTTCTGCTGCACAGCGCTTGCGTTTCTCTGGTGCGCATGCGATCTCTCCGGTGGACTACTCGACGGCCTCGGCCTCGACAGCACCGTGTCGAAGGAGGAGACGAACTACACCTGCACCCCGGCTCCTCAGGCCAAGCCCCCCGCCCAGCACTCCAGCGCCGAGGGCCTCCCACCGCTGCCGCTGCCTGCTGTTCCCCTGCGGCGCACGGAGAAGAAGAATCCACCCCGGCCGCCGGTGCTGATCGCGAAGATCGCGACCAAGCGGCGCAGCGACTGGGCCACCAACCCCGCCGACACCAAGAACCTGCTCAAGTGGATGGGCAAGAACCTCAACGTGCACTTCAGCTCCATCAACATGCCCGACACCCAGATTCCCGCCGATCCGCGCCAGGTTCCGGTGCTGTACCGCACGGGCCACGAGGCGTTCTCCTTCTCCCCCGAACAGCGCCAGCGCCTCCGCGCCTATCTCAGCCAGGGCGGCACCATCATCTTCGACGCCTGCTGCGGCAGACGCGCCTTCTTCGAGTCCGCCGTGCGCGAGATGCAGGGCCTCATCCCCGAGCGTCCCCCCTACCGCCTCACCAAGGACCACCCACTCTACCACTCCTTCTTCGACATCAAGAACATCACCTACCGCGAGCACGCCCTCAAGGCCGGCGCGGAGAACAACGAGACCGCCTGCATCGGCATCGACATCGGCTGCCGGACCGCCGCCTTCCTCTTCCGCTGGGACGTCAGCTGCGGATGGGACAATCTCGCGGACTCGAAGCGCCACCACTGCCTGGGCTACGACATCAAGACCGCCAAGCAAATCGGCGCGAACCTGATGGCCTACATCACCGCCGAACGCAGCGCGGCGCTGCCCCTCAGCAAGGCGCTCGAGTTCGTCGACGCCGACAAGGGCAAGTCCGGCAAGTTCACCATCGCCCAGGCCACCTACCACGGCCTCTGGAAGACGAGGGAGGCCGGGCTCTCGATGCTCCTGAACTCCTTCCACAGCGAGACCAAGACCCCCGTGCGCTTCCAGCGAGACGCCATCGCCCTGGACTCGCCCAAGCTCTTCGAGGTGCCCTTCATCTACCTCACTGGGCATCAGGACTTCGCCCTGACCCAGGCCGAACGCTCCAATCTCCGCCAGTATCTCCAGCGCGGCGGCATTCTGCTCGCGGAGAGCTGCTGCGGACGGGAGGCGTTCGACCGCTCGTTCCGCCAGGAGATGACCAAAGTTCTACCGAACCAGAGGCTGGAGCGGATTCCGGCGGCGCACCCCCTGTTCCTCTATCCGAACCAGATCAAGTCCGTGCAGCCGAAACCCGCGCTGGCCCAGAAGATCGGCTCGAAGGGACGCGTCAAGCCCGCGCTCTACGGCGTCAGCATGAACGGCAACCTCGGGGTCATCTACTCGCCCTACGGCCTGGCCTGCGGATGGGAGCTCGCCCAGTGCCCCTATTGCGCGGGTGTAAGTTCCCAGGACGCGCTCGCGCTGGGAGTCAATATCCTCTCCTACGCGATTCTGCAGTAGTTTCTAGTTCCAAAACACGATATCGAGGACGGAAGGGATCCCTTCCGTCCTCGCTTGCTTGAGGCACAGACACAGAACCCGGTGTCTCAAATCAGCAAAACCATAAGGAGATGCGCCCATGGCAGACCTCAGTACTTCCTATCTTGGCCTCGCACTGAAGAATCCCGTCATCGTGGGAGCTTCGCCGCTCACCGCCACTGTCGATGCCCTCCGCCGCTGCGAGGACGCGGGAGCAGGCGCCGTCGTGATGAAGAGTCTCTTCGAGGAGCAGATCCGAGCAGAGACCACGGGGCTGCGGCAAGAACTGGAGAACGAGCTGCATTGGCACGCTGAGGTCTTCGCCTACATGGAGGCGGACCTGGGCATGCGCTACGGACCGCGCGAGTACCTGCAGATCGTCAGCGAAGCGAAGAAGCACCTCTCCATCCCCATCATCGCCAGCATCAATTGCACAACGCCCGAGAACTGGGCCGATTTTGCTGCCGAGGTCGAGGGAAGCGGTGCGGATGCGCTCGAGCTGAATATCGCGATCATGCCCACCGCGTTCGATCGAACGGCGGAAGAGGTGGAGAGCGAGTTTGTCCGAATCGTCGAAACCGCCCGTGAGACCGTCGGCCTGCCGATCTCCGTGAAGCTTCCTCAGCATTTCAGCGCCCTTCCTCATCTCGTTCTCCGCCTGGCGCGGGCTGGCGCCAACGGGCTGGTGCTCTTCAACCGCCTGTACCAGCCCACGATCGATCCAGAGACGGTGACAGTGACCATCGGCGAGAGACGCAGCGCGTCCGCCGAGATCAGCACGGCATTGCGATGGACCGCCCTTCTCGCGGACCGCGTCAACCTCGACATCGCCACAAACACCGGCGTCCACACGGGCGCGGACGTGGCACGCTGCATCCTCGCCGGCGCCGATGCCGTCCAAATCGTCTCTGCCGTGCTCGCCTCCGGGCATCAGGTGATTGGAGAAATGACCCAGTACTTGGACGAGTGGATGGAACGCATGAACTACGAGACGATCTCAGATGCCCGCGGACTGCTCAGTCAGGCGCAGAAGCCCGATGAGGATCTCTTCGGACGCTGCCAGTACATCAAGGGGATCGTAGGCGCCGACTGATCAAGATGAACGAGAAGGAGGATGAAGAGGAGGGACGAGCAGAAGACCGGATGCGCCTTTTCTTGCAGCCTATTGAATTTCCCTCCATCCTCTCGTATGCTTTTGGTAATTGGTGAAACGAAGGAATCGCATTCGCCCTTTCTTCTTTCACACCATGGTTTTCCGAAACAGGAACGCCCCGTGTCTCATGGCTATGGAGTGAAGGGATCATGAAAAAGACGAAACAAATGCTCTGCTGCACAGCGCTTGCGTTTCT
>JAGLDW010000678.1 GCA_023145395.1 Lentisphaeria bacterium
TCTTGCCTCTGTGGTCTCTGTGCTCTCTGTGGTAGAAAGAGATTCCGGAGTTCTGTCCAGCTGATGGAAGGGGTCGTTCCCGATTCCCGTAATTGTCAAACTCTGAAAGTCTCCCCGTCCAAGCCGGGGGCTTACTGTCCCAGTTATTTTCGCGCGGACCCTTAGTTGGATCTGCAAAGTAGAGCGAGCTTCCAGCTTGCTTCCCTGCCTGCACAAGCAGGAAGATTGTGCTATAATTCTAACGGGAGCGATCACGAATGAGACGAACCAGAGCAACATTGACCATGGTCATTTTCGTCGGCACGCTGGCGGCGCAGGCCGGAGTGCGGGTCCAGGAGACGCGGGAGGCTGGGGTCCTCAAGCAAATCGTGCTGGAAAATGCGGTTCTGCGAGTAAGAATCATCCGCAAGGGAGGGCGCGTGATCAGCCTTTTCGACAAAACCCGGAATGTGGAGCTAGCAGTGTCAGGAAATGCTCCCTTCGACGGTGTCTGCAAGACCCGGGAATGGACCTGGCACAACAGTGAGACCCACTCTGTGAACTATGCGTTGAAGGTAGTCGGGAAGAGCCCGGAAAAGGCCACGGTCGAAGCGGTCCGCAACTTGAAGACCGCCGCGTTGGCAGGATGCCGCCTGACCAAACGCTACACGCTGGGCGCCGGAGTCGCCAGGCTTGACGTGGCTGACATTGTTCAGTGCCTGGACGAGCGAACCAGCTTTCAATTGAACGCGCACAATCTCTTTTCGTTGAAGACCTTTTCGGATGAGGGCACGGTGTTCTACGCGCCGTCGAAACGAGGGATGGTTCGTTTCTCCTCCACCGAAGCCAGCCGCAACCGAAGCAATCTGGTGTACGACATGGCCGCGCCATGGATGGCGGCGGTGGCCGGAGACACCGGCCTGGGAGCCGCAGTGCTGGTCCGAAACCTGAAGTCTTTGGATGCCATGTTCGCCTGGGCAGGCACAAACTCTTTCACCATCGAGCCGATTTTCAGCGAAACGGCTCTGCGGCCGGTGGCCGAGGCCGACATCTGCGAGTTCGCCTATTCCCTGATTCCGCTGCACGGCTTGTCCGCAGTGGACTATCTCTCCGAGAATCTCGTCTACAATGTTGAAAAACAGGACAAGAACGCCTCTTTGACCGCGTATTTTCCCGTCTCCCTAGGCGAGGTCTCGATCAAGATTATGAAGGACGAAAACTGTCTTTCCGAGAGAATTTTGCACGCCAAAGCTGGTTCATGCGTCAAGATTGCTTTTGCGCCGGCGGAGGGGAAGGGGCCGCACACTCTCGTCATCAGCGGCACTGGCCGCGAAATCCGCTCGACGTTCGATATCCATCCCGATGGGAAGCGCAGTTTCATCTCTCCCGACACCAAGATCAAGAAGCGGGAAGTGACCGGACTGAATGGCTATTACTACTACTATGACGACCTCTGGCTCTCACCAGACGTCTGGACATATGTCACGTTTGGCTTGAAGGGAGACTTCTCAAAGAAAAAGAATTTGCGACTGGCGCTCGAGGTCCCTTCGGGTGTCCAAGTCCGTCATCTCGGGAAAGTGAGGTATGAGAACGAACTCGTGAAGAAAAACGGAGAGACGTGGGCCAAGCATCTCTTCTACGCCGGCCGAACAAAGACCTATTTCAGTGCGGTCGGCATGTTGTTGCGAACGGACAGGTCATTGAAGGGGCCGGTTGAGGCCAGACTGACAACTGCCTGGGACGATGGAGGGTTGTCCCCTGAAACCACGACAATCCGCGCCGTGTCGTTTCCAGAGAAAATGCCACAGTTGAAACGCCTGCGCATTGGCTTGAGTTGCAGGCCAAGCATACTTCGGGACTGGCCGGACTTCGCTGGAGACATGCGTCGCACGGGGGTGAATTTCCTGGAGTTGTGGGACTGGCCGGCCGCAACCATTCTCACGAATCATCTGGGCAATGGGGTGTATTCGGATTTGGTGGAGACAATGCGTGCCGAGGGGATCGATGCCTCCATGGAGTCCAGCACGCCGTTTGAGTCCGCTCACCGCGTGTTGAGCAAGAAGAAATTCTACTACGACGGGGCGCAAACCTTGTTTCATCCGGAAAGAAAAGCGAATCCCTTTGACGTGGAGGAGGCGAAGATCGTCACTCTCGCGGGCGAACGCATGAATAATGTCTGCCCGTCCTACCGCGGTCCCTACTACGACAAGGTCCTCGACATGGTCAAGAGCGTCGTGGATTACGGAGCGCCGAATATTCAATATGACGAGGAGACCTATGGGCAAGGAGCCATCATCTGCTTTTGCGGGCGCTGCAAGAGAGAGTTCAAGGACCACTTGGCCCAAAAGCATCCGGACTTGGCCTACGTCGATCCCATGGTGTTTGAGAAGACACCAGGCGAATATCCAAGACTCGACGAGGCATGGTGGCAATTCAAGACGGACCAGGTGGCGGGCGTGTATCAGGGAATCCGGAACACCCTGAATGAATACGCCGACGGCAAAGGCAAAACCATGAAAATCTATGTCTACGTGGCTGCCAGCATAGGCGAAGGCCGATACGGAGCAATTCGTCAACGGTTGACTGACTACGCGAAACTGGCAAAACATGTGGATTGCCTGCTGCCGATGGTGTACACGGCGAATGCCGAAATGGTCGGGGATATTGTCGCCAAGACAAAAACGACGGTTGCGGACGAAGCGGATGCCGGGGTCGCGTTGGCGCCCAACCGCTCCTACGAACTCCATCGCGTCGCCGCGCAGGACTTCCCATCACTGGAGACGACTCGCCATCAAATCCTGGAAGCATTCTTCGCTGGCGGCCGGCTGGTTCATTTCTGGGCGCCTTACGCCACCTTGAAGGGGGCCGGGAGTTTCCGGGAAATCGCGGAAGCTGTCCGCGCCATGGCGCCCATCGAGGACGTGCTGCTGGAAGGACTGATCGATAAAACCGTGAAATCCTCCAATTCGGAAGTGCGTATCCGCGCATTTCGCGACGCTGACCAAGTCGCGATTCTGGCGAGCGAATACAGCGATGACCTATTGAGCATGATCATCACCTGTCCGGTGAAAAGACACTCGAAAGTCCTGGACACGCATTCGGGTGAAATCATTGCCGAAATCACACCGGAGAGTCCTCGTTTCACGCTAAAACTGGACACAAACCGAGCACGTGTGTTGCTCATTGAACCATGAGGCTCCTGCAAAACCCCACATGATGAAACAACTGCTCATTTCACTTCTCATTCTCACGGCGAGTGCGTTGACCATCGACGCCGGGGATTTCGGCCCACGCTGGATGACGTTGATGGACGACGATGGACGCCCAGACACAGGCTGGGTTATGCTGAGCAACCCCAAAAGCGTACTCCGCAAAATCATTGTCTTGGACTTTGCGCCCGCGCTTCTTGAAAAGGCAGTCTTGGAGTACCACATCGCCTGCAATCCCTATGACCCAAAACAACGGGTGCATGTTGCCAATGCCGCTTCGGCTGGTGTCAAATGGGCCAATTTTATCATCCGCGTCAATGGTCACGCCATTCTTGACCAGCCGGCTGAATCCCACATCCGCAAGGGGCGCCATCGCGTCGTCATTCCGGTCGGATTGCTGAGAGAAGGCGAAAACAGGATTGATTTCAAATGGAGGCAACTACCCCCGGAGAATCCCGGCGGCCGCCAATACGGATATATCTATTTCTCTGTGGACACGCTGAAAGCAACACCATGTCACTCGCTCGCAAGCGCTGATGGGGGGCGTTCATTCAAGCCGGATCCGCGAACCGAGGGCCAGCGCGAATTTGTGGTCCGCCTGCGCATCAAGCTCTAGAGTCGCGCCGTTTGCCCGGACCGTAATGGCCATCAACGCGACACAGCCCGTGGCGACGCGGCCAACTGGCGAAAACGGGGGGAGCTGGACAGGGACCCATCGCGGGGGAAGATTTTGACGAAAACGCCGCAACCAGCCAACAGCAGGAGAAAACGCGCCATGTCGAACATTCTCATTGCCTACTATTCACGGACCGGAGTGACGAGGAAAGTTGCCACAGTACTGGCAGAGCGCCTTGATGACGCACCAGTCCTGGAGCTGAAGGAAACCAAAGATCGAGGTGGAGTCCTCGGCTACATCGGCGCCGGGAAGGACGCCCTTCTGCACAAGAAGGCGAAGCTTGTCGGATACGAGCAGGACCTGTCCGCCTTCGACTGCGTCGTCATCTGCACGCCTGTCTGGGCCTTCACCGCCTCTCCCCCCGTCCTCGCGTTCCTGGAAAAAGAGAGAACGGCGCTCACGACAGTGGCCTTCATCGCCACCATGAGTGCAAAGGGAGACAAGGGGGCGTTCAAGGCCATGGGGGAGGCCTGTGGTCAGGATCCCGTGGCTACGCTGACTCTCATTGACCGGGCAGTCAAAGGGGACAACCCCGCCACCATGGCCGACCTCGACCGCTTCGCCAAGGATGTGGTCGCAGCTTTCGCATAACAACCGGACGATGAAAAAACAAGGGAGTCTTCTCGCATGTCGCTCACAACCATGTACGAGACGTTCTACACCTACGATGAAATGGTGGCGTTCCTGAACCAGGCGCAGGCCGAGCATTCGGATTTGATGAGCCTGCGCAACTTGGTCACGACACCCGAAGGACGCGAGGTCCTGCTGGTCGAGATCACGGACCCATCGACTGGAGCCGCGGACACCAAGCCGGCGTACTATGTCCAGGCCGGGCTACACGCTGCGGAAGGCGCCGGGACCACAGCCGCTCTGGATGTGATCCGCCGATTGCTCTACGACCCGGATTGCGCCCAGCTCCTCAGGGATGTGGCATTCTACATCGTCCCGCGGGTCAATCCCGACGGCACGGAATACGCCCTCACCACACGCGGCGCCATTCGCAGCCGCATCGAGGTGGCCGAGCGCAAGAACGGGCTGGTGCCGAAGGACATGGATGGCGACGGGAGGATTCTAAGCATGCGCTGGCCGGATCCCGCAGGGTCGTTCCGCGAGGATGATGAGGACCCGAGAATCATGGTTCGCCGCGAGCCCGGCGACACCGGGCCGTTCTACAGCATGGCCGCCGAAGGCGAGATTCGCGACTACGACGGCACGCATATCACCTCGGGCACGCGCACGGTGGACATGAACCGCAACTACGCAGCCAACTGGAAGCCGATATCGGTGGGCTCGAAGTACCCGTTCTCCGAACCCGAGCTACGTGCCGTCGGCGACTTCACCTTGGATCATCCGAACATCTTTGCGGGGGTGGATTTTCACTGCGGCACAAATGCGATCCTGCGCCTGACCACAGAGAGCGACGCAACGCTCAATCAGAGCGATTTGGAATCCATCCTGACGATCGGCAAAATGGCTGAAGAGCTCACGGGTCTGCCACTGTTGAGCCTGCGCGACTACGGAGACACATGGCGCAAGAAGAACGTCCTTCCCGGCTGCTCGAACCAGTGGGCCTACTGCCGTTTGGGCATCTCGCACTATGTCGTCGAGCTTGGCAACGGCTTCAACTCCGCGGGCATTACCGCCCAGGAATATTTCCAGGCCAGCGCCAGGACGAGAGCCGTCGAGTACATGCGCCGGGTTCTCGCCTGCCACGACGAGCACGGCAGCGAGATCTTCTCGCCCTGGCGTTCGCTGGAGCACCCGCAGCTCGGCGAGGTTGAGGTCGGTGGTATCCTGCAGGGCAACGCCTACTACATGGTGCCTCGGTGCATGGAGACGGTCATTCCACGCACCACAGAATTCATTCTGCGACACGCCTGCTATCACCCGCGCCTGATTCTGACGGACATCGAGGCCAGCGAATGCGGGGTCGGTGTGTACCGCGTCCGGGCAACGGTCGCCAACGTCGGCGGGTTCGCAACGAATGTGATGCAGGGGGGTGGCACCGAGGATGTCCGCCGGCCAGTTCGTCTGCATCTCGACGTTCCGCAGGCCGCCCGAATCCTCAGCCGCTCGGACAGTGCCGAAGTCGCGTCCCTCGCCGCTACGGGAGGCAAGGCCTACGGAGAATGGTTTGTGGAGGCATCGTCCGGCACGGTCGTGGCTGTGCGCGCAAGTCATCCACGGGGAGGGATTGTCAAATCAGAGATCAGTCTCGACTGAGTGGAATGCAGTAGAACGAAGGAATGCAGCCATGACGATCCCGTGGAGGGCTGGAGGAGTGGAGCATTGTTCGAGCTCCAGAGCTCACGCGCTTGAGGCTGACACCGCGCATACGGGAGCTCTGGAGCTCAGAACAGCACTCCACGCTCCAATACTCCACCACGAGCGTCAGATCTGCCGAATGAGCGCTGCGAGGCGGGCCTCCCAGACGGCATTTGCGAGCCCCCTGTTGAGGTCGGTGATCCGCAGGTCCATCTTTGTCCACTCGCGCACCTCGATATCGGCGGCACCCTGAAGCGCGGCGCGCACGGGCTTGATCTCCGCCGTATACTTCGCCAGCAATTTGCCAAGTTCCTGACGGGATGCGGCTGCTTTCTCCTTTTTCATTTCCCCCCTGAGCCTAGCTAGATTCTCGTCAAGCGTCTTGAGCGCGCCCTTTGCCAGCGCTCTGTATGTCGCGCGGGAGGAACCCTTGTCGCTGAGAATGACGATGGGGCCGGAGCGTTCGCCTTTGCGGAGTTCGCCTCCCAGCGCGCCGAGCACCTCTGACGCGCCGCCGAGAAGCACATGTCCGAAACGGTGTGGATCGTGAAAACCCGTGACGCAGCGGGACCAGTTGGTCCACTGCTTTTCGCCGATATGGCGATCGCGGCAGATGTTGAAACCGAGGAGCCGACCGGCGATGGGTTCGACGCCGAGGTCTTTCCAGGGGATGGCGATCTCCATGGTCCACTCGTTCCTGCCCATGGTGGTGGCGGCGCGGACATCGGCGCTCCAAGTCGCATTCTGTCCGACGGAATCGTAGATGGAGGCGGCGGAGTTGACCGCGATTTGATAGTAGGTGGAATGGCTGTGAGCAGGATCGACAAAGAACTCGATGCACTCTGTGGAAAAGACCGCGTGCGCGTCTCTCGCCTGCGAAGTCGGCTTGTGAAGATCCATCTTCGGCTCTTCGCAGGTCACACCGACATAGAGAAATCGGTCGGTGTAGAGAACGCGGAAAAACGTCTGAGGCCGGGCTTTGTCAGGCTTCCCGTAGAAGGTGAAGGATCCGCCCACCTGGGGAGCATTTCCCCAGGCCGGATCGTCAAGCTTGCCATCGAGCTGAATCTCTGCGGACGCCTTGTTGGCGGTGTAGACGAGGATGTCGAATTTGTCTTCTGCCCGGATTCTCGTTCCGAGCGCGACGACGAAGAGGAGAACTGCGAGTGTGTGTTTCATGGTGATGCTCCTTTGCGGTCGCGCCTAGGGTCCGCGCGAAAATGTGAAGAACTTTCCGTGCGGACCCTTAGCGCGTTTCGGTTGCTGTGATGCGGAATGTCTCCGACAGCGTCTTCCCGCTGTAGAGATCCGTTGCTTCCACGCGAACCTTGCCCACCGGGTCGTTGAAGGCAGTCGGGACGGGGAAGGAGACGGCTGTCCTGCCAATCACGAGGCGGCGGCGATGGGCGGTGATCTCTCCGTCTTTGCCACGCACGCGGATGCGGAAGGCATGAAGACCATACGCCTTGGGCACGGACAATGTCGCCGTGAGGATGCCTCCCTGTTCGACCCGAGACTGGCTAAGCGCAAGTCTGCCGCCGTGCGCCTTCGCGGGCATGAGCGCGAGGAAGGTGGCGCGGTTGGGGAGAATCGTGGTGTCGAACGTGGTCTTCTTTCCGAGATACTTGCGCGCCCGGAGGTCGTAGACCGCCATCCTTTTCGGCAGGCGCACGCTCGCTTTCCCCTCCTTGCCGGCAACGCGGAAGAGGGAGACGAACTGGATTTCCCCATTCTGCCAGCGCGTGATTGTGCAGCTGCGGGTTCGCCCCTGCCCGTCGTCGGTGTCGCTCAGCAGGCGCACCACAGGCTCGACCCCGTGGTCGGCGAAGAGTTTGGCCATGCGTTCCGCGTGTTCCTCGCTGATTTCCGGGTTTGCCAGATTTGGGGACACGCTGAAATCGAAGTTGAGATACAGCGTCGTGCCCTTGCCTGTCTTCTTGGTTACCATGATCGGGACGCCGTCGATGACCTGCAGGGCATTGCCGTCCGCAAGGGACACGGAGGGATCGATTCGGAGCTTGCCGAAGGCGGGGTCCACGACGGCAACCGCCTCGACCGGCGCCGTGCGCGAGATGCCGAACAAATCGTCGAGAGCGCCTGTCTTGCGCAGCTTCAGATGCTCGTTGAAGACACCGGTGCGCGTGTCGGCCACAACCAGGCCCCCGTTCTCCACGAAGGTCCTGATGGCGACGGCCGTTTTGTCGCTGAGCGCTTCGACGCGGGGCAGAATCAGGACGCGCGTCCGCGAGGCATCCCATTCGCCATCCCGGAGAGTGCGGTCGGTGACGTAGCGGAACTGAAGCCGCATTTCGCGGACTAGACTGTGGGCTGCCTTGTGGGCGCTTTCGTAGCCACCGTAGGTTCCGCCGTGCTCCAAGTGCTGGGAGAGGGAGGATGGGTAGCTGTAGAGCATGGCCACACCATCGTCGTGCATCTGGGACTTGAGCAGAAGATCACCCAAGCCGTCCCAAACGATGGCCGTGTCGGCGAGAATGTCCTTGACGGCGGGGAAGGGACGCAGGTCGGGGGCGAGCCAGCCGTGAAAGCGACCGATACAGTCCCAGCGCCACCACCACACGGAATCCATTCCGAGTGTGACCATGCGCCAGTACTTCGCGAGCAGCGAGTCGGCGTCCTTCGTGTAGCCCATCCAGTTGGCGCGGGGGAACTCGCGAGGGGCGATGGAGCGGATGACCTCGTCGGCTGTTCCCGGATAGGGCGACCAGAAGGTGTTGTTGCGGACGATCAGGTCAATATCATCTCCGCGGTCAAAGCGCCCCGCGCCCTCGAAGCCGACTTTGGCCTGGGGGTCGATTGCCTCGTAGGCGGCACGGTACTTCCTGCAGAACTGGACGAAATTGTGGGATTTGAACGCCTGTCTGTCAAACCAGCGACTGTAGTTCTTCGCCTTCAGCGAGCCGACTTCCTCGTTGTCCTTGGGGTCGGCCAGTCCGGCTTGACTCCAGTCGGTGAAAGAGGTTCCCCAGCTGTCATTGAGTGCCGCGAGGACTCCGCCATACTCCGTCCGAAGGTAGGTGCGATAGGCGTGGGCGCAGTGGGGCGAGAGGCAGGCGCCCTTCGTGTCCACCTCGTCGCCGAGCGACCAGACGAACACGCCGTGCTGGCGAGAACTCTCATATCTCCTGGCGAGGGACGTGACGTGCTTTTGCACGGCCTCCTCATCGTTCCAGCAGAAGGGCTTCATGATCATGTCTTCGGTGTGCTTGGACATGATGCGGGTGGTGTAGGGAACCCAGGAGATGTTGTTGGCGGCGACGTAGGGACGTGGGGTCCCACCTTGCAGTTGGAGAGAGACTCCGTGGTCGGCGAGAGATTTCTCCGCATAGGGACCAAGTGTTCCTCCCGGTGTGTCCCAGATGAGAAAATTCCAGCGGTCCCGATGTCGTTTGACCACGTGAAAGAACTGCGCCTCGCTCCGGCAGATTTCATCTCCATCCTCGATCAACTGTGCTTCGACCGTCACCAGCATGGGCAGCCATTCCTGCACGGGGAAATCGAAGGTGTAGACATCCTCCGTGTCGGTGAACTCCTGGCGAACCAGTTCACGACGCTCCGGATCGAGCAGTCGCACGCGGACAAGGCGTCCCGGCGCAGGTCCGCCAGCCAGTTGCACGGTTCCGCCGAGACTCCCGCCCACTTCCGACCAGGTGCTCTGCAGTTCGAGTGCCTTGAAGACACGCTCCGACGTCACCTCGACGGATCGTGTGCTCCATGTGACGACCTGCCCTTTGCCATCGAGCAACCAGGCGTCGAGATGGTACTTTCCTGCGGGGAGCAGCGGGAGTTCGGTCTCGAAACGTCCGTTGGCCGCGAGCTTCCCACCGTCGATGACATGCTCCGGACCGCCCGCGCGGCGGATGCGGAGGCGAACGGACAGCTTGGCGGCGGCATTCGCCACGCTGGCTGTGACAACTACTTGCGGGGCGCCGTTCGCCCGGATCTCTTCCACATTGGGCGTGTCATTCGGTGAAAGCTGCACATTCACCGTGTCGCTTGTGTCCTTGCTGGCGCTCCAGAGCACCGCGCGGCCAAGCTGCTCGGCGTAGTGATCGTAGGCCTGCTCCCAACCACGTCCATAGGTGATATTCGGGATGCTAGGCATGTGTGCCCCACGCCCCTTGCCAACCGCATAGAGACCTCGCGCGGGAACATCCCGCAGGAAGGCAGGCGTTGGCAGGGCACGTTCCTTCTTGAGAATCCGCTTGTTTCCCTTGCCAATGAAAACGAGTCCCTTGCCCTTCTCGATCACAGGCGTCAGCAGCCGCACCTGCGCTTCGGCGCTCATGCGATCGAGAGGCAAATCGAGAATGATGTAGGCATCCCAGTCCTCCTTGAGCAATTCCAGCATGCGCAGCTTGCCGGTTTCGCCTCCGTGCCAGTGCTCCTTCCGGCTATCGACAATACGAGCCCAGAAGACTGCCTTGGCCTCGATGTCGAAACGCTGCATAAGCTCCACAAAGTGACGGGGCACTGTGCCGCGCCCATTGCTGAAGCAGAGCACCCGAGTCGTGCCCTTCGCATAGGGTGTCGCCCAGTCCGTGTGGGGCGTGGGGTAGTCGAGAGTGAGCGCATGATCCACTTCGAGTTCCGCCAGATCCTGGGCGGGCGCCAGGGCGGCGCCAAGGGCGATCCACAATGCGAGCCAGGGCGCTGTCCATCTGCGTGTGTGTGCTTTCATGGGGTCCTTTCTTTGTCTTCGTAAAAACTTTTCGCGCGGACCCTAAAGATCCGAAATCAGCTTAACCAGTTTTATTTCCCAGCGGAATTGCTCGAATTCATCGGCTGCGCGGAGGAATCCCTCCTGCGCCCGGATAGACGCGTCGGCCGAGCGTTTTTCCGGCATGTTTTCCAGCCATGCCTGGATGGATTCCAGCTTCTTGGCAAGCATTTTCTTCGCTTCCGGGGATGCGAGCGCCTGCCGACAGTCTTCCCGCATGGCCTCGAGATCGGCGTCTGCGAGTGCGGCGGGGGTGAAATCGACTGTGTCCAGAACGGCTCTGGCGACGCGGGCCTCATCAGGCATTTTCGCCGATGCCTGGGCGTTGGTCAAGCCTTTCCAATCCCAGAAGGCCATTCGGACAGTCTGCGTGCCGGGCGTACATTCGATCCGCGTTTCCACCGAGTAGCCGCCGGGTGCAAAGTGGACTGTCCGTGTGCAGGAAGGCAGCAGCAAGGCGCAGGGCCCCCGCCCTTCACCGCGATCGACATCGAAGACACCGTCGCTGTAGAGCGCCCATTCGTTGCCCTTCATCGGAAGGTCGGATTTCTCACCTTCCTTGATCTGTGCCTCCGGCGTCTGGATCAGCCGGGCGCCCACCCGTTTATGATGGGACGTGAAAAAGCTTGGGTAGCAGCGCAGCGCAAGTTCGACGCGATCCGTCGGCTTTGGAGTCTCGATGGTGATTTCGCAGAACAGCGCGTCCGTTCCTGGCAGCATGACAAAGCGTACCCGAACGGATGCCTGCTCGGCATGCCACACTAGGTCCGCAATGCCGCGCTTGCCACGCTCCACAATCGTGAAGCTCGACAGTGCCGTGGCACCGATGCTCCTGCCGTTGACGCGAATGTCCAGAAAGCCGCTGTGGTACCAGTTGCAGGCGGTGGGGCTGGGCATGCCGATGTAGCCTTCGAGAGGGAATGCCTTCCCGGGCCTGTCCTCTCGGTATCCCGCTTTGTAGGAGATGCCGTAGTGCCTTTCCCCACTCTGGAAACGGACCATGCGTTCCCGCAGCGTTTCCTGCTCATGTCCGCGATAGTGGGAGAGCTTCTTGGTCCGCAACGGCTCCATGTGCATGCCGATCGCCGCTGGCTCGGCGGCGGTCGCAAGCACTCCGAGCCATGCCAAGCAGGCTACGAATGGCCAGAAAATCCTGGCAGAGGATGTCATCTGTCGTCTCCGTCTTCCTTAGGATCGGCGCAGAAATAACTTCACATTTTGCTGCTGTTCATTTTGGTTCCTGACGAGGCGCGAGCGAGTGGGTCCCGCTGAGCGGGATCCCGATTCCGC
>JAGLDW010000679.1 GCA_023145395.1 Lentisphaeria bacterium
CACGGCCATCCGCTTCGTTGCTCGTTCGTTACAGACCTATGGGTCTGCGTCTCTCTCGTGCCTTGCGTTTGACCATCCGACGCTCTCGCCAAAATGGTAAGTTATTTCCGTGCCGACCCTTAGACAACCAGCGGTGGCGCCTTCTCCAGGACGAGCTGCTCCGCCTCGAGGCTCCAGAGTCCGTTGTGGCGGTCGCAGACCTCGGCGAGTTCGGCGAAGAGGGGGTTGTCCTTGCCGGCCTCGGCAAAGTCGTCGATGGCGGTGAGGGGCAGATCCACCTGCGTGTACAGAAGCTTCTTTCCGCCGGGTATGTCGGGCAGATGGAGAGTGGTCTCCTTCGCGGCCGTCAGACCTCCCACGTGCGTGATCATCATGGCGGGGTTGATGCGCCCGGCGCCCATCAGCGCCAATGCGTCGCGCATGTCCTGCGTGTTGCCTCCACTGGTGCCGACGATGTGCGTGCCGCCATAGTGGACATCGTAGAAGTTGAAATTGGCGGAGAATGCCGTGTCCGTGGGGCCGGCGAAGAAGTTCAGGCAGCCATCGCGCCCGAGGATGGCGCCGCCCTGCTCCACGACGGGTGCCACCGGCACCATCACAAAGACGTCGTCGAAGCCAGTGCCGCCACTGATGTCGAGCAGGCTGCCGACGGGATTGTCGATGCGAGTGTTGACATATCTCAGCTCGACGCCGTTGGCCTTGGCGTCTTCGGGTGTGAGAATGCTGGCGGCGCGGTCCAGGCGGGCCTGGTCAATGTCCGTGACGATGACGAGGGCGGGTTTGCGGTCGCCGTGAACCAGCAGATCGATGAGGCCGAGTCCCATGGGACCGGCGCTGGCGAGACAGGCGCATTTGCCGCCTTCGACGATGCCCATGTGATGTTCGTAGCTGCCCGGTGTCATGTGGTACTGGGCCTTGAGGGCGCCGATGATGCAACTGACAGGCTCGCTGAGCGAGGCCATGAAATAGGCGTCGCCAGCATATTTGAGCAGACAATCCATCTCCATCACGCAAGAGGGGATGCGCACGTGCGTGGCGTCGCCGCCGATGGTGGGAAAGGAGTATCCCGGGGCGTCGAGAGAGCCTTTGTACATCAGCGCGGGCTGGATGCCGAACTTGTCCCCCGGCGCAAACTGATCGGCCCACTTGGCGCCGACTTCGACTAGGCGCCCCGAAAACTCGTGCCCGATGATCGGGGGAGTCGTCGCGCAGTCGTCAGGCACTCGCTTGTGCGCGGGTCCCTGCTTGGCGGCCTTGTGGCTGGACATGCAGATGGAGTCGCAAAGCACCTCGGCCACAATGCCGTCGTCACCGACGGGAGGAAGCTCGAAGGTCTCGAGTCGCAAATCCATCTTTCCATGGATGCGCAGGGCGGTCGTCTTCATATTGGGAAATCCTCTTTGGTTTCGTCATGATGCGAACGCGTGACAGCGCGCGAGCGTGTGCATGCAAACTATAAGGCTCTGCAAAGACCACTACAACCCTGCTTCAAGCCGGGGCAATACCTCGCCGCCAAGATGCCAGGAACGCCAAGGTGGGGAGAGAGGACAGGTATTTTATGACCACCTTCAAGAGCGCCAGACTGCGCGGAAGCCCACGGCCAAAGCTCCCACTCATTCCAGTCTGTCATTCCCTGGTTCCGTCGCTATATTTTGCGGGTCGCAGTCCTCTGTTGTCCGCAGGCTAGGCGGTTTGCATGTCGGTACAAGAGTTTCTGGAAAAAACCGAGCGGTACGTCGTCGAGATCATCGGCGGGCGGCGGCGCACGCTGCACGACCGTTGTTTCAGTGTGCTCCTGTTCTGCGTCTCCCGCGTCTATCTAAACATCATCCAGCTCCGTCTTTTCCTGTATCGCGAAGGCCTCTTGAGACAGCGCACGCTTGGCTGTTTCGTGGTGAGCGTGGGCAACCTGACCGTCGGTGGCACAGGCAAGACACCCGTGGTGGAAGTGTTCGCCCGGACCTTGACGGCCCAAGGACGGCGAGTCGCGATTCTCAGCCGTGGCTACCGAAGCAACCCCCGACCTCTCTGGGAAAAACTACTCGGATTGTTCTCCACGAACTATCGCACCGTGCCTCCCAGAGTGGTGTCCGACGGCCACCGGTTGCTGATGAACTCCAGCATGGCTGGTGACGAGCCCTTCATGCTGGCAAGCAACCTTCCCGACGTGCGAGTGGTGGTGGACAAGGACCGTGTCAAAGGCGGACGCTATGCGATCCGCGAACTGGGGGTGGACACGCTGCTATTGGACGACGGATTCCAGTATCTGCGCCTCAAACCACGTGTCAACATCCTGCTCGTGGACTCCACCAACCCTTTCTGCAACCATCATCCTCTACCACGCGGGCTTCTGCGTGAACCGATTCGGAATCTGCGCCGCGCCGACTACATCTTCCTCACCAAGTCCAATGGAGGAAGCCACCTCCGTCATCTCAAGCATTTCGTCCAACGACACAACTCCCGAGCCGAGATCATCGAATGCACGCATCGGCCAAAGTACCTGGCGGATGTCTATTCGCGAGATAAAAGGGGCCTGGAACACTTGCGCGGACACCGCGTCGCGGCCATCAGCGGCATTGCTGTTCCTGAAAGTTTTGAAGCGTTTCTGCGTGAGTTGGGAGCGGAACTGGTCTATGCCGAGCAATTCGCCGATCACCATCGATACCGCCAGCAGGAAGTGATTGACTTTGTGAATCGGAGCCTGAATCACAAAGCGGAGTTCATCGTGACCACGGAAAAAGATGCCGTGCGCTTCCCCCGCCTGGAGCGGCGAGACTTGCCCCTCTACTACCTGCGTGTCGAGATCGATATTCTGAGTGGACGGGAGAGCTTCGACGAGTGCATCCGCCGAATCTGCCTGGTCTGACAGGCCGTCACATTTTCTGAAATGACACCAGCACAAGCTCTTCATGGTTCAGGATAGTTGCGCTGGTCGTTTTCGGAGCATACACTATGTCGTATGCGTCGTACGCATTTGCCAACTTGCGTCCTGCGTGGACCGGTGGGCCGGATCGACCCCCGACGGGGAGGCGTCGAGACGCTGTCGGCCTTTGAAGAGACCGGGAACGGAAATAGGAGAGAGAGACATGTTTGCAGGCTTTGAGTGGACCATCGCGACACGGGCTCTGCGGGGCGGTGTGTGCCTTTCCATTTTTGCTGTGGCTCTTTGCGGAGTGCCACGTGGCAACGCGCAGACTGTTTCGCAGAAACGCCTTGCCGTTCTCGCTACGCTTGTGCAGGAGCACTATGCCAAGGAAGGCCTTGAGAGCAGTGACATCCGCGTGAGATCGCATGTCATCGAGCAGTTCTACAAGCTGACTCCGGACTTCCCGAAAGGGGTTCCCTCCATCACGCCGGTCACGAGCGAAATGTGCAGGGCAGGAGCCTCCAAGGTAGCCGAGAAACTGGTGAACCAACGGCATGCCTTGCTCGACCAGGACAAGTTGGAGGAGGAAGCCAAGGAAAAATATCCGATCTATGAAAAGGGCAGCTTTGTCACGGTGTACTCCCTGCCCAATCCCGTGCGCCCCACCAAGGTCCGCGGCATCTACCAGGATCGGAACGCAACCACACTGCAGATCGGTCGGCATAAGGTATTGCTTAGAGACATGGCCGCCGTGGACCCAAACAATACCAACGACTTTGTGGACAGCAAGGCCGAGCTGCTGAAGTTCAACCCAGTGGCCTCCAGAGGCTTGCGGAAGCAGTATGTGCAGAAGAAGAACGATGCGAACGACGCAATTCGGAGCGCATACAAGACCAAGGTGGAGGAGCACCTGTATCAGGCGGAATGTCAGTTGGCCACTGCGAAAAACGAGGCGGCTGGCTACATGTTGGTGGAGGGTCAATGGAAGGCATTGCGCGATGTGGTCTCAACCGTGATTTCCCAGGCGCGCCGCCACATCGCCAGCAAACGAGACGCTGCGGCGAAGGAACGCATGGCCTCGCTCGTTTCAACGGCGGAACGCATGATGTCGGCAGACCGCGACTTTCGCTCGTCGGCGCCCGGAATCATGCAGGAGGATCCTGTCGTTATTCTTGCCGACCGTGCTCGTGCGGCAGAGCTGGCGGCCAAGGCGGCGCAGGAGACTGCCACGATCTCCGGTGCGGATCCCACAGCCAATACCAATGTGGTGACAGACCCAGCGGGAGATACGCCATCGGGGCAGACCGGCCAGGCAACGCCCCCCGTAGTGTCTGAAAAACGCACACTTTTCCCCATCTGGATGGTCGCCGTGATTGCTTTTGTCGTCCTGGGTCTGATAGGCTCCTTCATCTACATGAAGAAAAAGCGAGCCGACGGGCAGGACCACGCGAAGTTCTTCAAGGGAAAGGGTCAGATGCAGAAGGACTTCTGGGCGGCTGCGGATGCGGATCCCGAGAACTTCAAATACGTCGCATACCGCTATCCGGAAGCAGATCGAGCACGCCAGGCTCTGCTGCAGTTGTCGTACATGATGGAGGTGGCCGGCGATGCCCGGACTCGGAACAATGTCCTCTTTGGAAACTACGAGCATCAGGGAAAATTCGTGACATTTGTCGGTGGCACCGAGCTTCATTACGCGCTTTGGCGTGAGGCATCGGCGGTGTTTCCCGAGTTCCCGGGAGCCGAATACTTCCGCGTGAGCACGGCGCCGGAGGTGAAGCTCGAGCTGCCGGACTTGGATGCTCTGCAAAACGACCAGAACTTGAAGATCGAGCAGGTCGAGGTGCGCGAGGGCACTGGGACCGACTTCTCCACATACTATGTCTACCGTGCTCCCAACAGGCGTAATGCAATCGAGTTCCTCAAACACGCCAACGTCTCCGAATCGGGCGTCCACGTCTTGGTTGAGACACCAGAGGGCACGTGGGGCAAGGACGAGAACGGCATCTACCAAGAGTAGCCAGACGGATGAAACAAAGTGGGCGGGAGCCTCTTTGTGGACGAATTGGGGTCTATGACACTACAGCTTGGACGCGTTTTCCGCGGGTTCCGAATATCCAGTGTGGGACGGGTCGAGGACCTTGACTGTGACTTTGTCCGAGCCGTTCACATTGCCAGTGGCACGCAGATTCTCCATCTGAACGCGGCCGACAGCGAAAACCTCTTTGGCATCTGCTTTCCTACTTGGCCGGCAGATGACACCGGCGTCGCCCATATTCTCGAGCATGTGGTGCTCGGAGGCTCGCAGCGTTTCCCCCTCAAAGACCCCTTCGCCGAAATGCTCAAAAGCAGCATGGCGACCTTCCTGAACGCCTGCACGTATGCAGACCGAACGGTCTACCCCGTATCCTCATGCGTCCGCGCCGATTTCTTCCATCTTGCAGAGGTGTATCTTGACGCCGTCTTCCAGCCCGTGCTGGACCGTTTCTCCTTCATGCAGGAGGGGCATCACCTAGAACTCGGGGAAGAATCCGGACTTGGAGCAACCCGCCTGCGCGTGGGGGGCATTGTCTACAACGAAATGAGAGGCGCCCTGGAAGAGCCGGAGGCCATAATCGCCGAGGAATCTCTTCGCGGCCTCTATCCCGATTCTCCCTACCGCTTCGAGTCGGGTGGCAGACCCGAGCACATCGTTGAGCTGACGTATGAGTCGTTCGTGGACTTCTACAGACGCTGCTACTCCCCGTCGAAGGCACTCGTGTTTCTCTACGGGGACATTCCCACAGAGCGTCATCTGGATTTTCTGGATGGTCTGCTTCCTCCATGCTCCGAGCCAGCAGAACCGGCAGTGCAACTCCCTGCACCACAGCAAAGATGGTCCGTGCCTCGGCGTGCCGAAATCCCGATCACCGCAGACTCGGATCTCCCACTTGGCGAGCAATCCGCCGTTACCCTGAACTGGATTGTGGGGCATGTATCCGAACCGGTGACCGATCTCGCCTTCGAGCTACTCGAGCATGCGTTGCTCGGCGATGCGGGCGCGCCACTACGCAAGGCAATGCTGGACTCCCGCCTGGGGCACGACCTGGTCAATTGCGGCTACGATGGCTCCGGCATGGAAACAACATTTCACGTTGGCCTGCGCGGCTGCGCGCCGGAGGACGCCTCGGCGCTGGAGAAGCTTGTGCTCACGATTCTCGCCCGACTTGCTCGCGAGGGAATCTCCGAACGTCGGCTGGAGGCGGCTTTCACCCAGCTTGAATACATGCGGCTGGAAATTGCCCCGCTTCATCCCCTGCATGTCATGGAGACGGTTTTTGAAGGATGGCTCTATGGTGTCGATCCGCTGCGCTACCTGTCCACGCGCGAGGACATTGCCGCTCTGCGCCAGCACTGGATGTCAGACCCGCTTTTCTTCCAGCGGCTGATCGAGCGGCGCCTGCTGCAGAACCCGCACCGCCTCACCCTGGCATTCCGCCCGGATGGCGGCCTACTTGAACGGCAACGGGACGAGCAGCTCGGGCGAATGGCGCAGCGCACGTCCGAACTTGGCGCCGAGGGCATCCGCGCCGTTGCAGCCGAGGTGAGGCGCCTGGAGGAATGGCAGCGCCGTCCGGACTCCCCGGAGGCGCTGGCCTGCCTCCCGCATCTTGCATTGGAGGACGTGCCTGCGACTCCCACACACATCGCCGTGCAGAAGGCGACCCTCCCCGGGGGCTGTGTGCTGCTGCGTGCGGACGTGCGTGCCAACGGCATCAACTACATCCGCTTGGCGTATGACACAGGCTGCCTGCCCCCGGACCTTCTCTCCCTGGTGCCGGTGTATGCGGCATTGTCCACACACATTGGCGCGGGTCGAATGGACTACGTGCAGATGGGCGAGACGTTGTCCGACTGCACGGGCGACATCTCGATGCAGGCTGGAGTGTGCCCGCAATTTGGACAGCCAACCGGGGGCCGAGGCTTCCTGTCCGTGGATTTCAGCTCCCTGGACCGCACCTTTGCCGCTTCCTTGACCACCGTCGGTACACTGCTCGCCGAGCCGCGCCTGGACGATCGCCGCCGCGTGCTCGATCTTCTCACCAGGCGACGGGCAAAATTGCTGGATGGCGTTCTGGAGAGAGGTCATCAACTCGCCTCTCTCCACGCCGCGCAATCTTTATCCTGGTGTGCCTGGCTGGCGGAATGCTGGGGGGGAATCCGGCAAATCCGAAGGGTGGAGGAGTTGCTTCGGGAGGCCGAAGGGGATTGGGGAGCGACACTGCACCGCCTCCAGTCGCTGCATCGGCATCTTATGACGATGGCGCCAACGGCAATGGCCTTTGTCGGATCCGATGCACAGTTCCAGAAAGCACACTCCTGGGCGACACTGCTATGCGAGGGAAAATCAACCATCGACACTTCGTTCGCACCGGCGCAGATGCACATGCCAACGGAGGATTTGGCCTTCCTCGTGAACAGCGATGTGGGATTCTGCGCAGGAGTTCTCCCTGCCCCCCCGCTTGGTTCATCCGACGCCCCCGCTTCGAGTGTTCTGTGTCGGCTGCTATCCTTGGGCTACTTCTGGGAAGAGATCCGCATAGGAAATGGTGCCTATGGGGGATCGTGTTCCTACGATCCAGGGGCCCAGGCCATGAAAATGCTGTCCTATCGTGATCCAAACCCGGACGCCTCTCTGGACATTTTCCGTCGTGTCGAGGAGCAACTGGCGACGGCCGACTGGACGACGGAGGACGTGCATCGGGCAATCGTGGGTTCGGCAAAGCACGATCAATACGCCCTCAGGCCCACCGCAGCAGCGGGAATTGTGCTCAACCACCACCTCTGCGGTGTGGATGACGAAGTCCGCCTCGAATTTCGCCAACGCCTTCTGGCGGTTTCCCGGACTGAAGTGCTTCAAGTCGGGGCAAAATTGCTGCAGGACTCCGCTCGCCGAGTGCGCGTGTGTGTGTTGGCGGGACGCGATGCGCTGTCCAGACCGAAGGGCCCATTGAGCGAGTTGACGCACCAGCCGCTTCTCGATGCGTGAGAGAGTGGAAGGAGCTGGGATGAGCTGAACCCGCCGCTATAGTTTGGGGGGAAGAGGAAAAGCTCGTTGTGTCGCATCGGCGGCAAACAGGAAAAGGACGTATGCAAATGCCTGAGAACCGGAGCCAAACACGGTGGGGAGACCGCGTCGGCGTGGAGGAGATTCTCACGCAGGCCCGATCGGTGATCGACACGGAGATGGAAGGCATACGCCAGGTTCGCGATGATTTGGGTGGCCCCTTTGCCGACTTGGTCTACCTCTGTCTGGATGTACTGGACCGCAAGGGCAAGATCGTGCTCACAGGGGTGGGCAAGAGTGGACATATCGGCCAGAAACTGGCCGCCACGCTCTCCAGCACCGGCTCCCGGGCTGTATTCATGCACCCGGTGGAGGCCATGCATGGTGATCTCGGCCTGTTGGCCCAGGAGGATGTGCTAGTCGCGCTGAGCTACAGCGGCGAAACGGACGAATTACTGGCTGTGCTCCCTGCCGCGAAGCGTCTCGGAGCGACCATTGTGGCGATTACCGGAGAGACGGATTCACGGCTGGCCAACTGGGCTGAACTGACCGTGCCGATGACCGTGCCGCGGGAGGCTTGTCCCTTCAATATGGCGCCGACCACGTCGACGACAGCGCTGCTGGCGCTTGGGGACGCTCTGGCATTGGTGCTGTTGGACTGTCGCCAGTTCGAGCTGACCGACTACGCCCGCTTCCATCCCGCTGGCGCCATCGGACGCAGTATCACTCTTCGGGTGACCGATATCATGAGAAGTGGAGACCTCTTCGCCAAGGTGGGTCCGGAGACGCTTGTGCGAGACACTCTCTTCGTTATGACACGCGTGCGCTGTGGCGCCGTCGCGGTGGTGAATGACGCGGGGATCCTTCTAGGCATCTTCACAGACGGTGATTTCCGGCGGCACATCATCGAGGATCCGGCTGTGCTCGACGTCCCTGTGGAGTCCGTGATGACACCGGATCCGATCACGATCCGAGACGATGCCATGGCGGTGGAACTGGTGAAATTGCTCGAGACACGCAAAATCGACGATATTCTAGTGGTGGACGCGGAGAACCGGGCACTGGGGCTTGTGGACCTGCAGGACCTCCCGCGCTTCAAGATTCTCTGATTTCGCTTTGGCATCCTGCCAGGGTTGGAGCGGACAGCAAGGAGTCTGGATACATGGACCGCCCGAACATCATTTTCATCATCTGCGACCAGATGCGCGCAGACGCGCTCTCCTGCGAGGGAAACCCTGTAAGCCTCACCCCGAACATCGACTCTCTGGCGGCCAAGGGCACGCGTTTCCGTCACGGCTACTCTGCAGTGCCCTCCTGTCTGCCGGCTCGGGCAACCATGTGGACTGGGCAGAATCAGTGGCACACGGGAGTTCTGGGCATGGGGCGTGGGCAAGGTCCGATCCCCAACGATTTCCCTCACACTCTCGCGGGTGAACTGTCGGCGGCGGGCTATCGCACGCATCTGGTCGGAAAGAGCCACTTTCACCCCTACCGGACGTCCATGGGATTCCAATCCCAGGAGCTTGACGAATCGGGGCGGACGCTTGCCCAGGGGTATGAAGACGAGTACCGCAAATACTTCCGGGACCACGCTCCCGAGGGAGTCACACCCGACGATCACGGCGTCAACTGGAACAGTTGGCACGCGCGCCCGTGGCATTTGGACGAGCATCTGCATCCAACTGCCTGGACCGGTAGCCGCGCCATCGAGTTCCTGCGCACCCGCGATCACTCCCAGCCGTTCTTCCTGAACATCTCCTTTGCGCGGCCCCACTCGCCCTACGTCCCCCCAAAAGCGTACTGGGACATGTACGCCGACGAGGACATGCCCGCACCCCACATCGGCGCCTGGTCCGGGATGCACGATGATCCGGAGACGGCCGCCGACCCCAACGCCTGGCGGGGACGCATGACGCCCAGGCAGATTGAGCGTGCCCGCGCCGGATACTACGGCGAAACAAGCTTCATCGACACCCAGATCGGGCGGCTGATCAACTACATGTCGCGTTTTGACCGCGATGCCTGGCGCAACACGTGGTTCGTGTTCGTCAGCGATCACGGGGACATGCTGGGGGATCACAACCTCTGGCGCAAGACGTACGCCTACGAGGGTAGCACGCGGGTGCCCTTCATCGTGATGCCGCCTCCCGCATTGGGCGCGGCGGCGCGCAAAGTCGCGGACGAGGTGGTGGAGCTGCGCGACATCATGCCCACGCTGCTGGATGCCGCCGGAGTCGAGGCGCCCCCTACGATGGATGGACGCAGCCTGCTGCCACTGCTCTCGGCGCCGGCACCGGACTGGCGCACCTACCTGCACGGTGAGCATTGCTGGTGCTATTCGCCCGAGCAGGAAATGCATTTTGTCACCGACGGAAAGCGCAAGCTTGTCTGGCTGCCCCGCCTCGGCGTGGAGCAGTTCTTCGACCTCGAAGCGGATCCTGGAGAGTGCGAGGATCTGTCCTCCGCACCCGATCGTGCGGAGGAGGTCGCATTGTGGCGTGGCTATCTCGTCAAAGAGCTCGAGGGGCGAGACTGCGGCTGGGTGAAGGATGGGCGCCCCCACTGCCCGGAGGGCGACATCGTCAGCTCCCCCTACAAGCAAGAGCGCTGGCAGGTGGACTGATCGGGCTGCACACCATTGCGTCTCGCCTCCCCTAGTGGCTCGGGACCTCCGGGAC
>JAGLDW010000068.1 GCA_023145395.1 Lentisphaeria bacterium
GGCGTTCCCACCGGTGCGGGCTGAAGCACCATGGAATCGTCGGTGAGGAACTGTCCAGGCGCCTCCCAGGCGGGGACGTCCACGTCCAGTGTCCTCGGGTCCGTGAGACGCCCAGTGAGAGCGGTTGCCACAGCCGTCTCGGGGCTCACTAGATAGCTCTTGTCGTTTTTCGTGCCGGTCCGGTTCAGAAAGTTCCGGTTGAAAGTGCGCACGGAGACCGAGTCGCTGGCGGGGCTGAACCCCTGGCCAATGCACGGACCGCAACCCGACTCCAGAATCCGGCAGCCGGCGGCGATCAGATCCGACAGATGTCCCTCCCTGCTCAACATTTCGAGCACTTGACGGCTTCCGGGGGCGATGCCCAGGGACGTGCTCGCATGCACGTGACGCCCTTTGAGCACCTGCGCGACCATGCGCAGATCCTTGAGCGAGCTGTTCGTGCACGACCCGATCAGGACCTGATTCACCTCGAGTCCGGCCATATCCGCGACAGGGGCGATATTGCCCGGGCTGGAAGGACAGGCGGCAAGAGGCGCCAAGGCGGACAGATCGATCTCGATCAGCCGATCGTATTGGGCATCCTCGTCGGCCGACAGCTCGGCCCAGTCGCCGCCTCGCCCCTGAGCCTCGAGGAAGGTCCGGGTAGCCGCATCGGAGGGAAACACGGAACTGGTCACCCCCAATTCCGCGCCCATATTCGTGATGGTGGCGCGTTCTGGGACCGAGAGGGTGTCCACTCCGGAGCCAAAGTACTCCACAGCCGTCCCCACGTTCCCCTTGGTGGAGAGAATGGAAAGCAGGTGCAGAATCACATCCTTGGCCGCAACCCACGGGGACAGTTGGCCAACGAGTTTCACACCGACAATGCGGGGACAGGTCATTTTGAACGGCTCACCCGCCATGGCCACAGCCACGTCTAGGCCACCTGCACCGATCGCCAGCATGCCGAGTCCCCCGTTGGTGGGAGTGTGCGAGTCCGATCCAAGCAGCGTCTTGCCCGGCACGCCGAACCGCTCGAGATGCACCTGGTGGCAGATTCCGTTGCCCGGACGGCTGAACAACACGCCCTTGGCCGAGCACACGCTCTGCAAATAGAGATGGTCGTTCGGGTTCTCCGGACCAAATTGACTGGTGTTGTGATCGACGTACTGGATCGACAGTTCCGTCTTCACCCGGTCCACGCCCATTGCCTCAAGCTCCAGGAACGCCATCGTTCCGGTCGCATCCTGGCATAGCGTCTGGTCAATGCGGATCTTGATTTCCGCCCCCGCCTCGAGGCGACCCTCCACCAAGTGAGCATCGAGAATTTTCTGAATTGCTGTCTGAGCGGCCATATGTGTCGTCCATCTCTGTAGGGTTCGCGTCTATTTCCATAGTCAGTACGACAATATACCAAGTCGCACAAGCCCGACAAGTCCGACAAGTCCGACATAGTGACCGAAAAGAACTACTTTCCAGCGCGATTTCACAGAAAAGGAGAACTCGGGGAGCACCGTTGACCGACTCTCGAAAGCAGACACGCAAAGTGCAATGACCGCCCTCGGTCCCGGAGGTCCCGAGCCACCGCCGAGTGCATCCATGGTGGTGCGGGACGTCCCGGACCGCGAGTCAGCTCGCACCGATCACCGTTGGCTGGGCTGGGGGGAATCCGCATCGCGCTTGTGCGCATGTCCGCTGGCCTTCCCTCCCTCGACCGAATCGCCCAGATAGCCTTTCGGTTCGCCCACTTCTTCTCCATCGGCCTCGAGACTCGCCTCCTTCTCCTGAAGCCTGCCCGCCATGGCGGGATTGACGCCGACAGCGAGTAGCTGCTGCAAAACGGATTTTTTCATCTCCGCGAATGGTGGGAGTCTCTTGGGCGAGTCCTCCGCCCTCGTTTTTCGATTTCGTTCCCAGGCCAGATTTGCGAGGTTCGCATAGCCCAGCGCCCGGTCCCGATCTCCAAGGGCAACTCCCAGATAGGCCTGGAAGAGAGCGCTTTCCACCATCGTTTTCTCGCTCCCGGACGCACCCCCTTCCAGAGCACGATGCATGTTCTCGGCGATGAAGCGCTCGAAGGTCAGCCCCTTTCGGCCAGTGGAGTAGTCCTCCTTGTAGTGTCCGTACAACATCCGGGCCGCAGACCGGCGATTGAAGCTGTAGAGAATCACAGCCGCGCGTTCCAGAAACGCCTTGTGCAACTGGTCCACCGTCGGGCTGAACGAGTGGTCCATCAGGTGGTCGTAGCAGTCGTGGATCTTTCCGACAATGGCCAGATTGTTCGTCATGCCCGAGTAGCCGCTCTTGGGGTCGTAGATGAATCTTCCCTGGTCGAAAGACTGCTCCATCGCCTGCCGGACCATGATCTGCCGCTGCCCATCTTGTTGCGTGAGCCATTCCTGGAATGACACCTCCCCCGACACCGCCCAGTAGACCGCATGCGCCTGGGAGAGACGCCAATCGAACGGTCCGTACTCACGGTCCACGAAAATCGCATGGTCCAAATTGATCTTCATCACCCGCTCGAGTTCGCTCGCACGCACCCATACGTAGAGACGTGCGAAAACCGCACGGCGAGATGGCGAATCCAGAAGCGTCTCCACGTCCTCGGAACGATTCTTGACCAACCACATGACGCGTTCGGCGTTCGAAAAATCCATCTGACGCACGCGCGCCGCATTCAGCAACTCCCGGACCGCCTCCTCCTCGAACAGCTTGTCCTTGGAGCGCAGCGCTTCGCGCAGCATGAGCAGTTCGGGCTGGTTCCCCTTCGGCAGAAACCGCATCATGTCCGCAGCCCAACGCTGGCGGAATGTCTCCTGCCCAGCGTCCACGCGGGTGCCGATTCGATCCAGGAAAAGCCGCACCAGCTCGCCACGGACGATGGCGCTGTCCGGGCAATAGCGCAGACCATCGTCGCGCAGCAGTTCGATGGCGCGAACCGTCCACTTCCAGCGCATCTCCGGGTCCGGAAACTCGTAGGCGACATTGTAGGCGAGGTTCCAGGCGCTAAAGGCCCAAACCTGCTCGAACCGCGGCTGCAACGCTGTGATCCACTTGGTCAGCTGAATGGTCTCGAAGAAGCGTCCCTCGTCCTGGTGCTGGATCATGCGCCACCACAACCCGTCCACGATCAGTCCTCGCAGGGGGCCCAGCGCCATGGTGGTCAGAGCCAGCGTCGGAGGCACGTTCTGCACTTCCACCGCCGCTTGCTCCCCGTCGCCCTTGGACGACCGGCTCTGGAGCATGCGCATGTTCACGACCAATGCGGCCAGCAGAGCAACCACGACCACACTGCGCACGAATTTTGACGAACTGGCTACCATCTAATGGACCCTGTCGATTTCCTTGCGGGAGAAACTCCAGAGGGCGAAGACGACGCAACACACCGAGAACTGCAGAAACCCGATGCCCCAGGAACGAACCAACGCCTCGGACAGGACACTGCGACCATCGCACACGCGCCCGAGAACCGCAGGTGGCCTCAGACCTATGCTGAGCCACAGGCCCAGGCGAGAGACCCAGACGGAAAGCATCCCGCCAAAACCCAGCTCCTCCGATGCCAGTTCGGCCACCACACCAGAGAAAAATCCCGTGCTCACCGCCACCGCGTAGCAGACAATGCCCGCAAAGGACGCGACGGGAAGCGTCAGAACAGTGGCCAACGCCATGCCAAGTGCCAGGACCGCGCCTAGGTGCAGCACCATGCACGCGGAAGCGACGAACACATTGGTCCATAGACTCCCGGCATCCACAAGCAATTTCACCGAACGCTGGTAGTTGAAGACCAGGTAGTCGGAAAACTCGGATTTGAACGTGAGCCGCACGCGTCCGTCCGCAGGCAGCGCCAGCGCCGGAATGCGCAGCTGACCCGCCGTGTAGGGAAAGGCCGTCACCTCGGCTCGGTAACTGCCCGGTCCCTCAACCGCCTCCAGCATCCACACGCCTCGGACGATCCGGCGTTGCTCGCGCGCGAAAAAGATGTATTCAAGCACAACGTCTCGGCCATCCACATCAATGGAACCCAAGTCGAACGTCCACGTCTTCTCCCCGTTGGGCGCCACCTGCTGCACCTCGCGGCGAACCGCCGCACGCAATTCCTTGCGCACATCGCGCAGCGTGGCGCCCGCCGGCAGCGTCGCCTCGCGACGACGACGCTCATACTCCTGGACCACAAGCTCGTCGAAGGCGGGCAGCTCGGGAAGCGCCTCGCGCTGCTGCCGCCAGAAATCGGGTTCAAGATGCGCCTGCTCCGCCCGCATGATCCAGCGCGCGCGAAAAAATGCGCCGCACGCCGTCGCGGACAGCAGCATCACCAGCCAGCCGCACAATGCGAACGCCAGCATCCCACACCATTTGCCAGCCCACAACCGCCAGCGCGCCAGGGGATAGCTCGTGAGCACATGCATCACCTTGGTGTCGAGATCCCGCCGGATCGAGAGGCACGCCAAGAACAAGGAGCACAAAGTCAGAAAGACACTCGCAAACGCGAGAGAGTAGCGCAGGCGCAGACGCAGTTCGCCAGTGAGAGTGCCATCCCCCCTGGCGCAGAAGAAAATGAAGACCACGATACCCGCCAGCGCCGACAGCACACCCAACCCCGTGCCTCGGCGGAAGACGAGGCGAAACGTGTTCGCGGCAATGGTTCGAATCTGACGCATGACTTTGCTGCACAATCGGAGGAGTTGTCTGAAATTAGGTGCGATCTCTCGCTTCACAGGTGCAAGCAAAAGCCTACTCCATCCCACCTTACTCTACAAGCTCGAGTGTCCATGGCTATCCGTGCGTTGACAAGCTATATTTTCAATTATGATTTGTGCCCAAATATGGGTGTTGGTCATGTGCCAATATGTTGGGAGTATTCGGATATGAAGAAGCAAGTCTGGGTGAGGAAAGCCGAATCTTTTGAAGAAGCGGAGGAGATGGAATGGCAAGACTACTTGTCCATGACAAAGGCTGAAAGGCTCACTATTGTCCAGCAACTTCGTGAAGAATTCGAGAAGTTCGGAGGAGAGCATGCGCGTCGAGAAGGACTACGAAGAACTGCTCGAATTGTTCAACAGGCATGATGTTCGATACTGCATCGTGGGAGCATTTGCCGTTGCACTTCATGGTCGACCGCGGTATACCAAGGATATTGACATCCTGGTGGATACGACGCCGACGAATGCTGGGCGGGTTCTGGCGGCATTGGATAGCTTCGGTTTTGGTGCCCTTGAGCTGACTGTAGAAGACTTCAGCCATCCAGGCCAGATTATTCAACTCGGTTTTGAGCCCCTTCGCATCGACATTCTTACTGCGATTGCGGGCTTGCCCTTTGACGAAATCTGGCAAGACCGTGTGGTGGCACGTTATGGCGAGACGAATGCCGTGTTCATCGGATTGGATGATCTGA
The DNA here is from genome assembly GCA_023145395.1 of Lentisphaeria bacterium. Lineage (GTDB taxonomy): Bacteria > Verrucomicrobiota > Lentisphaeria > Oligosphaerales > Lenti-02 > JAGLDW01. Next base: position 5,375 of record JAGLDW010000068.1, read on the forward strand.
TGAAGGCCAAGAGACTTGCAAATCGTAGCCAAGATCGCGCAGACTTAGAGGTGTTGGAGCGCGTTCGCAATGTGCGCCATCCCAACAAATAACTTCCTCTGTGAAGTTATTTACCCGCCGACCCATAGCACCCATCGGCTTCGGAAGAAGGCGGAGAAAACTCCTGCATGCCGGCGCGTGCCTCGTGCAGTCCACTTCCTGCTCACTTCTTCCCCGCCACCCTCTTCCAGTATTCCTTTTTCCCTGTGCTCGCCAATGAATCGGGCTATGTTGGAGACTTCTCGGAACAAAGCGCAGAATGCACAACGAGGAGCGACAGGATGAAATCCGCATTTGTGGTCGGCGACAGCATTTCCATGCACTACGGCCCCTATTTGGAGCAGTACCTTCAAGGCTGGTGCGGCTACTCGCGCAAGAGCGATGGGGACGCGGCGCTACAGTCACTCGGAGGCACCCAAAGCGCCAACGGGGGAGACTCTTCCGCCGTGTTGACCTACTTGCAGGCAGTCCGGGATGTCGGGAAGCTCACAGCGGACACACTGCTCGTCAACTGCGGCCTGCACGACATCAAGACCGAGCCCGCGAGCGGCGCGAGACAGATTCCCATCAACTTGTACGGGCAAAACCTCACGGGGATCGTGGAGATTGCATCGGAGATGGGTGTCGAGCTGATCTGGATCCGCACCACCCCCGCCGTCGATGAAATCCACAACAAACCGGGCAGCACTTTCCACCGCTTCACCGCCGACTGCGCCGCCTACAATGCCGTGGCGGATGCTGTGATGGCCGAGAATGGCGTGCCTGCGATCGACCTGTTCGGCTTCACATCCCGACTCGGTGACGATGTCTTCTGCGACCATGTCCACTTCCATCCCCACATCCGCGAGAAGCAGGCGGCCTACATCGCAGGATGGTTGCAGAGACATTTTGCCCTAAAACACTGACTCAGAGCACCGAACTCAGGCAAGAGATCCGCCGGGTACTTCCCAGTCTGAGTCCCGCGTTTACGCGGCAGTTGCAGCGACGCTTTAGCGAGCGGGTCGTCTACTCCCTTTCAGAGAGGGGAGGGATCAATGCCACGTCCTTTGGGCGTGGTTATTTACTCAGGAAGATTCCGAGGATCACAATGCCACATACCATGCCGCCCACCCCAACCCAGACACCGCCTGCCGGGCTCTACCCCTTCTGGTTCTGGAACGACGATCTGGACGCGGACGAAATCCGCCGCCAGATATACGAAATGCACGCGAAGGGTGTCAAGGGGTTCTTCATCCATCCCCGCCAGGGCCTGCAACAACCCTACATGTCCTCCTCCTTTCTCGGTCTCGTGCGCGTGGCCATCGAAACCGCCCGTCGGCTCGGCATGGTCGTCCATCTCTACGACGAGTATCCCTACCCTAGCGGAGTCGCGGGAGGCGAGGTGATTCTTGGCCGTCCGGCCTTCCAGGCCACTCATTTGCAGCAACGCATCTTCGATGTCAAAGGCGGCCGTATCCGCCTCGAACTGACCCGTGGATACACGCTGCAGTGCATCGCGTTTCCCATCACCGATGACGGGGTGGTCGAGTGGCTCGATCCACAGGACCTGCGAGCAGATGTCGGAATGGTTCTGCGCGCCGAGTCCTTCATGAAGGGAGGCCTGACGGTCTACAACCGAAAACGCTACTTCGCCAGCGAGCCCACCCCAACGCTCGACACCCAGTTGCCTCCCGGACAATGGCGAATTTTCCTGTCCACACAGACTCTGGTCGAGGGACACAAGTACTGGTACAACTTCGTGGACGTGCTCAACCCGGAAGCCATCCGCGAGTTTCTGCGCCTCACTCACGAACGCTACTTCCGGTGCTTTGGGGAAGATTTCGGGGGGCTTGTCCAGTCCATCTTCGTTGACGAGACCGCGCCACAGTGGTCCGCGCTCATCCCTGCGGAGTTCGCAAAAGAGTGCGGCTATGACCTGAGCGAGCGACTCTGCGCCCTCCAGGACGAGAGCCATCCTCAGCATTTGCGCACCACGGCCGACCTGCAGCGGGTCCGGCACCGCATGTTCTGCGAAAGCTTCGACGGGCAGATCCGCGACTGGTGCCACGCGCACGGACTCAAGTACTCCGGCGAAAAAACACAGCAACGCTTCTCGCAGTTCGACTACATGGATATTCCCGGCTGCGAGCCTGGACACACAAAGGCGGGCAATCCCGACCTCGACTACCTCCGCGCCGGTCTTCGCCAGAACGCCCGCGCTGCGACCTCCGCAGCCTATTTCCATGGCAAGGAGGGCGCGCTCTGCGAATGCTTCCACAGTCTCGGCTGGAGCGGCACGCTGCAGGATGCCCGCCTCATCGCCGAAGGCCTCCTGCTCATGGGTATCCGCTACCTCGTCCCCCACGGGTTCTTCTACTCGACCCACGGACTGAAGAAACACGATGCACCACCCACATTCTTCCACCAGATGCCCTACTGGCCGCTCTTCGGCCACATGACCGCCCGCCTGGACCGCATCACCATACCGTTCGAAGGCACCTGGATCGACGCCAAGATCCTTCTTCTCGACCCCAGTGCCGCGCTGCCCACAGAGGACCAAAGTGCGGTCTACGAACGCCTGCTCTGGAATCTCGCGGGCGCACACCTGGACTTCCACATCGGCGATCTCGACGTACTGAGTTCGGCCCAAATGGAAGGGAGCCTGCTCCGCGTACGGGATCTGGAGATCTCGACC
>JAGLDW010000680.1 GCA_023145395.1 Lentisphaeria bacterium
CGAAGAACGATGCCATCGACCGTGCGCCGAGGAGGATAGGGTGGCAGATCCACAGTATGGATGATGGTGTCGATCCCCGCCGCGTGCGTGATCCGCAAAACAACGACATTCTCGTCCGGCTCGACCAGCGCCAGTCTTTCCACCTGGACTAGGAACGGCTGGTTGCGGAACGGCTCGTGCACGGCAGTGAACACGCTGTGCAAGGGTGCCTCTCCCCGGCGACGGACCAGCAACTGGGGCATCCAGAAGTCGTAGAGCTTGCGCATGTCGCCCTTGGTGCCGGTCCCCATGCGGCGAATTGAGGGTGCCCGACCTAGAAAAACCTCGCATTGCCCCGCGTCGATATGAGTGCGAAGTCCGCACGCGAGGTCCTCCTCGTAGGCAAAATCCACCTGAAAGGCTCCGTCTGTTTCCGCGTTGCGAACATCGCGGATCATGCCGTAGGGGTTGAACGAGGAGGTGATTGCCGTGGGTTCTCGCCACGCCTCTCCTGGCTCGAGCATTTTCGGGCGGTTTCCCGCGAGTGCCAGACTACAGGTGGCGGCTGTGTCTTCGTTCGCGTCTCCGTGCAGCGCCCAGTCGTGGATTTTCCCGCCGCGCACGCGGAAAATGTCCACGACGTAGGCGTCGGCATCGGAGACGGGGATGGTCAGCAGCAGACGGCGATAGGCATCGGGCCCTTCCGTCTGCTTGTAGCCACGCTGGCCATCGGCCTCGACCAGGCTGAAGCCCTGAAGGTCGGGGAAATAACGCAGCAAATCACCATCGGACTTGCCTCGACCAACCTGCTGGTTCTCGCGATCGACCACGACCGTGTTGTGCCCGACCGTGTTGGTGGTCCAACAGCGGCCCTGCGTCCAAGTGTAGCCGAGATCGGGGAGCATCTCCCGTTCTTTGGCAAAGAGAGTCAGGTTCAGATTGTCGTAGTGGGCATGCCCGTACGCGCCGCCGAAATGGAGTTGGGCCTGCATCTGATCGGTGCCTTGCCCGCGGCCCAGCGAGGCATGTCCGTAGGCTGGAGCAATGGTGGACACAGTCTTGTCACGCGGCTTGGAGCGCTTTTGGTTGGGCCAGGTGTCATGGACGGCCGTTGAGCATCCGTTGGGAAAATCGAGTGCCGATGGAGCATGCTGCGCCCTGGCGAAAAAGGGAATGTCCTTGCGTGGATCGAAATCGTCGAAGCGCATGCCATCGATGGCATCGACGTATCCGGGGGGATCGCTGTACCCGGAGACGACCCGGAAGGCGGACTGGAGCCCCCCAATGGTCATGTAGTGATAGGATGGACTTTCGGCCCAGTTCCCATCCCGGAAGAAGCCTTCGTTGACATTGCGCATGATCCGTCGCACGGATTCGTGGACATAGGCCGGCTCGTTGATGACCCGTCCCAGAATAGCCATGCCGGCAATGTCGTAGCCGACCACGTTGCCGATGACAAAGGTGCTCGCGTGGGCGATTCGGTACGTTTCGCGCAGAAAATCGTCCTCGAACTTCTGCCGCACGTCATACCCTCGCACGACCGAGAGCTTATCGAACTCCTCGCTCTCGCAAACCATGTCGTAGCAGGCAATAGCGGTCTTGGGGATCTCGCAATGAAAGAAGTTCCAGCGTCCGGCATCCCATACGTATGGAGGCTCCTGACTCTTGCAGAAACGGATGCTTCCGATAAAACGGTTGCGCATGGCGGGGTAGTGGAGGTACGACTGCTCGATGTGGTCGAGGACCAACGCGACCGGACGAGCGTACTTCTCGTCCTTGGTCGTCTGGTAGGCGCGTCCCAGATTCAGGCATTGGCTGAGCACCCAGGCCCTTTTGGCCTTCCAGCGGAAACCAGTGAAAAAATGCCGCGTATCTCGCTTCTCGTTGAGGTAGTAGGGAATCCGGATTTCCTCTCCGAGGCCGTTCTTACCCACCAATTCCCGGTTTTCGGGGAACTCCTTAGTCGGGAAGGCCACCTTGCCGCAGAAACGGCAGGTCAGCTCGTCGGGACGGTCGAAGGTCCAGGTAAGCACGCCATTTCCCTCGACTCCACCGTAGCAATGGGGACACTCGCAGAAGGAGATGTAGCCATGCGGCGGCACGAAGGAGAGCAATTCCTCGTCGCTCATCGCCAGGACGCGCTGCGCAGCCGCTTCATACTGCGCCTTCTGAGACGCCACAATCTTGTTCCCATAGACTGGATGTTTGATCTCGAGTGCCGGACTGCCGCCTGTCACACGTGTCATCATGAGAATCCCCACTACCGCGCCCCAGACGCGTGCTCGGTGTTTGTACGTGTGCATCGAAAACCTTCCCATCCACTCATTTCTCAAAAACGCAGCCACTACATAGAGTAAGAGAGTTGCACCCCACGCATTTTGCAAGACCCAATCTGGAGAGTTCGCGTCCCGCAAACACAGGTGGCCGCGGGGACGCGGCCGCTCCA
>JAGLDW010000681.1 GCA_023145395.1 Lentisphaeria bacterium
CGAGCACGGCGTGGAGTTTTCTGGCTCGGTTTGGAGAGAGGCGCGTCATTCGCGGTCGCCTTTGGCTGCAGCGTTGTTCTTGCCCGTCTTCTTGCACCCGCGGATTTCGGAGTCGTCGCATTCGCTTCGGCCGTGTTCATGCCTATGGGTCGGCTGGGCGGCGTGGGCATTCTCCAGGAAATCGTGCGTCTGGATGAATCCTGCGAGGATTTCCGCGAGCAAGTGGGTGCATACGCTCTGATCAACTTGGGACTTGTGATTGGCGTCGCTTTTCTGGCGTTTGCGGTCTCGTTCGTGCCCGGCCTCTTCACAGGAGCACGCAGCCGTCAGGTATTTCTTCTTACAGTGGCTGGCTGGTCCGTGTTCAACATGTCCACACCAAGTCACGCTCTGCTGCAGAAATCAATGCGTTTCCGGGCGATTTCACTATTGAGCTGGGCAGCGGCGGCGCTGGGTGGCGGCGGAGCAGTCGTGTGTGCCTTGTCGGGAGGCGGCATCTGGTCCCTGGTGGCGCCTCAGATGTGCGTTCTCGCACTGTCGGGGGTCACCGCATTCGCACTTGCTCCATGGCGACCGGATGTGAATCGTCTTCCTGCCATCCTCGGGCACCTGAAGAGCAAGGCGCTCTGGTACCTGAATGTGGGCTTGGTCGAAGAGGTCTACCAGCGCTTGGACGACATCGTGGTTGGGCGCGCGCTTGGCGTCCGGCAACTCGCATTCTACCGTCGAGCGTACAATCTCGGCGGTCTCTTCCACCATGGAGCGGGCACGGTGCTGACACGAGTTCTCTTCCCCTTCTTCGCGAAGAACGCGGATCATGAGACGACCAATGCACGCACCTATCGAGCCGTAATCTCGTGTGTGAGCATGGTGCTCACTCCCGCCGTCTGCCTCGCAGCTTTCCACGCGGACGGAATCATCGGCTCCGTGTACGGCGAAAAATGGCTTGCCTGCGTACCTCTCTTTCGAATCATGAGCGTGTATGCAATTCTCCTACCCCTCTTTGAACTCACGAAGGAACTGCTCATCGCAAGCGGGGGGGTGAGGGAATCCGCAAAGGCGTACTGGGCCATGCTTATTTCTCTGGCGGTTGCACTACCCCCCGGCATCCATTGGCTCCACGTGAGCGGTGCAGCCGCAGCCGTGAACGTCGCCCTTCTCGCAGGTCTCTTCCATGCGTCGCATTCCGCGCGGAAGCTCACGGGTGTATCTGTATTCCGCTGCGCTTGGCGCGCTTGGGTGCTTTGCGGCAT
>JAGLDW010000682.1 GCA_023145395.1 Lentisphaeria bacterium
TTATCGCCACGCATCAATACTATGCCGCCTCGCTATGCAGCATATGTAGAACTGAGAAGCGATCATCGAGATAGCATGCGCCGGACATGTGCGCAGCAACGACATCTGGATGTTCAAGACCGCGCGAGGAATGAACCGCAATGAGTTTCCTTGGCGACATCATAGGACAGTGCCGCATTCCAGAACGCCGACGCGAACTGAGGCGCCTCTGCCAGTCCTTTGCCGACTGCCCGAAAGGCCTGGTCTTTTCCGGCGAGAACACGCGAGAGCTCTTTGCAGGACTTGAGCACACCAAGATCTATCTGGATCAGGAGGAGAGCCGCGTTGAGCAACCAGGAGACTGCCTCCCCGGCGATGAACACCAGATCTTCTGCGGCCGTGACATCACCCTCGAGACGATCGTCATTGACTCCTCTGACTGCGGCGAGTTTTTCTTTGCGAACAACTACTTCTTTCTCCGAAACAGGTTCCTCATCCATGACCGGACTGGAAACGAGCGCTATGGCCGCGCTGGACCATATAGATTCAGAAACCTGCTGTTCGCTCCCAGCCGTTCGTCACTCTGGGAGATCCAACGCCTTAGCGATATCGGGCGCACAATTGGACCCGTCACCGAGCTCGATGCTCCTGTGTTTTTCATGTCTACCTATGGCAATCCAAACTACTACCATTGGCTATTTGAGCCGACCCTCTTGTCATTTCGAGTCTGCCAAGAACACGTGCAGTTTCCGGATGGCATGTACTATTACGTTGGGGATGCGATGCCGAAGACACTTCCTCGATTCGTCAGTGATACTTGCCAAGCTCTGGCGATCGGCAAATCCCAGCTGGTGTGGGGCAACTGTAGAGCACCCCGGATGATCGGCGGGTTCGCTAGCAGTCCTGCGGGATCTGCCCCCAGCCCAAGACAGGTGCACTTCCTGCGTGATCTGTTCCTGCCAGCGGGAGGCCAGCCCTCAACGCCAAAACGCATCTACGTCGCCCGTGGAAACACGCGCAAACGCCGGGTTGCGAATGAGCAGGAGCTGATTCAGGCGCTGCGCGGGCACGGTGTTGTTCCCGTGGTGATGGACGGGCTCAGTATCTGGGAGCAAGCGACACTCTTCCACAACGCCGAGCTCATTATCGCACCCAACGGAGCTGCTCTCACCAACCTGGCATTCGGTAGGTCCGGGGCGACAGTCGTCGAGATCCACTCCGGATCTTATGTCAATCCGAGCTGCTATGTGCTGGCCAACTTGGTTGGCATGAACTACTGCTATGCCTTTGCACAAGCCCTGGGACCCAACTTGGATTCGCACTACACTATGGACGTTGCAAAAATGAGGCGCCTACTGCGTCGGATTGGAGTGCATTGAGTCAACCAGCAGTAAACCAGAGTTCCTGTAACGTGGATGTTGCGACAAGAGTCCAGCGGGAGTTTGGCACTGGAATCCGCGACAAGCGGATCCTGCTCATGACCTTGAGTAGTCCTTTCCTAGACACCGAAAGGGTGTTTCCCTATCTTGGCGTTCTGTACCTGTTGGCAGTGGCGAAGTCTGCTCATATTCCAGTGTATTTTCTTCCCGACCTGCTGGAGTCCTCGGAGACGGACGGCCCTGGCGTCTATTACACTGACGAATTCCGGTCTGAACTGCTGGGCATGTACAGCACTTTCGATGTGGTCGCCCTTTCCTGTATGACGCCACAGGGCGAGGAGGCGGGGATCGTCAGGAACCGACTGAAGACCGCCCGGCCGGATGTGAAGGTCATGGTTGGGGGGCCCCATGCCACTCACTACACCGAACAATGCATTCGTCAGGGCTTCGACTATGTCATGATGGGTGATGGTGAGCGCCTCTTTGCCGCCATCTTGAGTGGAGATGTACCTCTTCTTTTGGACAAAATCCGCCCCGAGTCGACTGCGAGAACGCTTGTGTTCTCGGACTGGCTCAGCCAGGAAGAGATGAATGCGTTGCCTCTTCCTTTCCGAGAGACTCAGTACATTGGACGCTACCAGTACTCCATTTCCGGCGTTCCGGGAACTACGATGATGAACTCTCGGGGGTGTCCGATGGGCTGTGCGTTCTGCGAGAGCAGACACACAGAAGGACGCTGGTACTCACCCGATCACTTTCGCCGTGAGATAGAGCAGATTCTGGATCTTGGCTACCGGGGGGTGATGATCTTTGACGATCTTTTTGCGGTGTCTCCACATCGACTGACACCGTACCTGGAGATCCTTAGGCAGCACCATCAACAAGACGGGCTTGTATTCCGGTGTTTCGGCCACGCCAATGTCATCGCCCGGTTCCCGGAGCTAGGTCCACTTCTAGCCGGGGCGGGCTGTGTCGAGATCGGGTTCGGTGCGGAGAGTGCCTCTCAGCAAATTTTGGATACCGTCTACAAGGGGACCAAAGTGGAGGATCTACACCGCTTCGTTGAGGTGTGCGCTGACGCAGGGATCTGTGTCAAAGCATTCTTCATGATTGGTCTTCCTGGTGAATCCCACAAGACCTTTGCCTACACTCGGGATTTCGTCAGGCACTATCGCCAAAAGTACCCGGAGATGTTCGATTTTGACCTAGTGGCTTTCTTCCCATACAAGGGAACCATCATCGGTAATGCCATGCGCTTGCCCGACGGAGCGGAGATTCGGGATGGGACGAGGATCTACACCAACCAATCTTTCAATATCCGCCTGAACGAGCATCTGACCTGGGTTCAGATCGACTCCGGAGCGTACGGAGCCTACAAGAAAAAGGGAGGGATGTCCGACGTTGTCGTGCACACCTACAACTGGGACAAACGCGAAGTGCTGCTTCCCCCCGAGGCCATCAAGGAACTGAAGGAGCATACATTGCGAGACGCGATGCGCTACACGGATTCCTGCGGGAGACATCTAGAGACACCACTGGTTGAGGGAAGTATTGGCTCGCGAACCGCTGCTGCGCCCGTCCCCGCTGGAGCGTAGAGAGTTCTCGACAACTCAACTCTCCATCCTCGAATGACGAGTCCGCACGATGCCGGTAGCGACGGAAAATCGGAAACGCTGACTGGCTGAGCACACCCTCGCACACATACTCGCTCTGCTCCTCCAGATTGCGGAGGAAAAGCAGCATGAAAGAAAATATTGAATACGGATGAGACAACCCGATTGACTGTGTACAGCCACGCGCTGGTGCAACCGTGCACGTGGGGCCGTTGGCGTGCGCTGGCCACGAACTATCCCGTGTCCGTCCATCTCGTCATTCCTAACCGCTGGGAAAACGAGTGGTTCGGCAAGCCTGTGATCTGGACTCCTTCCGCAGTGGTGGAAGAGCGTTTCCGGGTTACCCCCGTGGCCGTCACCAACCGGCGGCATTGGGGACGCTATGCGTTCCGCTCCATCGCCTGCACACTGCGCGATCGCCCTGCGGACGCGATCATCGCCTATGGAGAGGAGTTCAGCCTGCTCTTGCATCAGATCATCTGGTGTCGAAAAAGATTTGCCCCACAGGCCAAGCTGGCCTTCTTCACTTGGAACAATCTGACGATTCTTGGCGGACGTCGGCTCTGGCTCAAACGCTGGCTGTGGAAGCGCGTGTGCTCCGGCACGGACACCGCCATGGCGGGAAACGAGAAGGGCGCCCAACTAATCCGCGAGGCAGGATACCCTGGACAGGTTCTCACGCAGACTGAGATCGGCGTGGACGAGAAGGACTTCCACCCGGATCCGGCGAACCGCGAGCGAGTCCGTCGCAAAATCGGTGCCGAGGGCTTCGTTTTCGGCTTTGCCGGACGCCTGACGGAGGCCAAGGGGCTGGAGGATCTCTTCACGGCGCTCGAGAACTTGCGGACCGAGCAGCCGTGGACCCTTCTTCTCGTGGGGGACGGTGATCTGCGAAGCGAACTCGAGCGACGCGCGGACTGCCTGGGGGGGAAGGTTGTATTCGTGGGCCAGCGCCCGGCACCGGAGATGCCCGACTGGTTCCGGGCGATGGACTGCCTCGTTCTGCCCTCGCGATCCATGCCGGATTGGGAGGAGCAGTTCGGCCTGGTCATACCGCAAGCGGCTTTGTGCGGAGCGCTGGTTCTCGGGTCCGACTCAGGCGCCATCCCCGAAGTCCTAGGAACAGCAGACGCCGTTTTTCGCGAGCGGTCTCCAGAGCAACTCGGAGCGCTTCTCGCTCGGGCTGTGGAAGATCACGGCTGGCGGGAGCGAGTGACCGACAAGGTGCGGACCACAGCCCGGCGGCAACACACGACCACCGCCCTGGCCGCACAGACCTACAGCTGGCTTTCTGGCGATTCCGCCTCGGCTTTGCGTTGACAGTGACAGATCATGTTTGCGCTCCACAACTGCTGCCAGCGTCCGGACTCACAGCGCTTTGCAAACGAAAACACACTGCGGAACAGGAACCACAGAAAGTGCCTAATCCTGCCTTTCACGCCCTGGGGAACAGGTCCAGTCTCAGAAAACTCAACGGCGCCAAAACCGTGCAGTCGCACCAACTGCTGAAAAGATTCCTCGGAGAGAATCGTCATATGCGTTAGATCCCCATGGATGATCTGTGGCGCAAACAAACCGGCACCGTTGGGTGTCTGCACAAAAAGGGAACCGCCCGGCCGCAAGGCGGCATGGATGAGCGGGATCAGCACGAAAAGTTCGTCCTTGGTGAAATGTTCGATGAGATCAACGGCTAGGACATGATCATACTGGTCACGGCGATGGCGCAGGAAGTCCATGACGTCCCCAGTCTCAGCCGCCACGCCCCGTTCTCCGGCTCTTTCAATCTGTTCCGCAGACACGTCGATTCCCGCCGCATTCACGAAATCACGCTCGCCGAGGTATGCCAATAACTCGCCGGATCCACATCCCAGCTCAATGATCCTGGCATCGCGCTTCCAGCCGCGAAAAATCGGCCAATAGTGATGATCATACCAGGGCCGTTGCCCGGGATCCGGCTCTCCCGCAGCAGTTCCCTGGCCTGAAGTCACGTATCGCGAGTAGCATGTGGAACGAAACGAATTCATTGAAGCTCCGGTGCAAACAGCCAGCCCACCCGAGGCCGACAACACTTCAAGATAGCGAACCGCTAGAAAAGTGCCAGCGAGTCAGAGACTAACACAGCGTTCCACACCGTGACCTAGGGGACAAAGGTCCCGTTCAGAGATGGGGACCGGTGGCGCACGGATTGACGATACCGGGAGTGAGATATGAAAATTCTATATATTGCCACTGACGCCTATGGCGGGCGAGGGGGGATTGCACGCTACACCCAGTCTGTCATTGACGGTCTATGCGCCTATGGCGATGGCGACACTGAGGTGGTTGCCATTCCTCGGCGTCTGCCGGATGATCCAGGCTGTCTGCCAGCGAACCTCACGTATGTCACGACGGGCACCCGGGGACGTCTGGGATATTTCTGGACTGTGCTTTCAACACTCATTCGGCACCGACCATTCGACATGGTGATCTGCGGTCACATTCTCCTGATGCCCTTTGCATCGATGGCTTCACGTCTGTCCCGGTGCCCTTGCGTGCTGTTCGGCTATGGCATCGATGTCTGGAAACCAACTAGCAGTTCCCTTAAAAACTCCTTGGCCAAGAGGGTGGATCTATTCGTCACAATCAGTCGAGCGACCGTCGAGCGTTTCTGTGCATGGTCGGGGCACAACCCCGAAAAGGTCCCCCTCCTGCCGCCAAGCATCCAAATGGAGGACTTTGGGCCCGGTCCGAAAAACCCAATCCTACTCGAACGCTACGGGCTGACGGATCGTAAAATTCTGATGACCCTAGCGCGGCTTGACGCCTCGGAGCAATACAAGGGATTCGATGAAATTCTCGAAGCGCTGCCGGATTTGGCGAAAACGTTTCCCACTCTTTCCTATCTCGTCGTGGGCGACGGGGACGACCGCAGTAGACTGGAGCGAAAAGCCCGGGATCTTGGCGTCTCAGACCGCGTGGTTTTCACCGGCTGGATCGAGGACGCGGACAAAGTGGCGCATTACCGCCTTGCCGACGCCTTTGCCATGCCCGGAAGCGGAGAGGGTTTCGGTATTGTCTACCTTGAGGCACTGGCCTGTGGCATCCCTGTATTGGGCAGCACTCTCGACGGCAGCCGCGACGCCGTCCGGGGAGGGGAGTTGGGCGCGCTGGTGGATCCCCGAGATCGTCCTGCGCTGACCCGAGCGCTCGCCGACTTGCTGACGTGTCCCACCGGGATTGTCCCCTCCGGGCTCAGCTATTTCTCGGAAGACGCTTTCCGCGAGCGACTATTCAATATGCTCGATTCGCTACGCTCCTCACATCCGACACACAGACCGCAGACCCAGTGACAGTGGAGAGACCGACGATGAAAGACAGAGAATACTACCGTGTGATCAATGCTTCCGCACCGATCAGAGTGTGCGACATTGGCGGCTGGACCGATACGTGGTTCGCAGAATACGGCACGGTGCTGAACATCGCCGTCTATCCTTTTGTGGAGGCCCAAGTCTTTGTTTTCAAAAGGCAACCCAATGTTGAGCAGATCACGGTGCACGCGGAAAACTATGCCGAGTCCTTTTCCTTCGACCAGGAAAAACTCGTCGTCGAAGGACAACACGCTCTACTCAAAGCTGCATTCTCATGGATGAAAATCCCCGATGACGTTGCCGTTGAGGTCCATTTGTACTCGAGCGCACCCGCCGGAGCCTCCACCGGGACGTCCGCAGCGGTCAGCATCGCGCTCATAGGGGTTCTTGACACCCTGACCCCAGGCCGCCTTTCCACCTATGACGTGGCCCGCACGGCACAACGCCTGGAGACGGAAGTGCTTGGTCTGCAGTGCGGCATACAGGATCAGCTTTGTTCGGCTTTCGGAGGATTGAACTACATACAAATGCACAAGTATCCCGACGCCGCCGTTTCGACGATCCACCTACCCAGGAATCTGTGGTGGGAGTTGGAGAGACGCATCCTGGTGGTCTTTCTCGGCGACGCCCATGTGTCGTCCGAAGTCCACCGTCAGGTCATTGCTGGGTTCGAGGAAAGTGGTCCCGACGATCCGCGGCTTGTCAAACTGCGTGCATTGGCGTGTCAAGCCAAGGATGCTCTGTGCAAAGGTGACTACGGCGAGTTCTCCCGCATCATGAATGCGAACACGGAAGTGCAGAGAAGCATGCACACGTCCATTGTTTCAGCCAAAGCCGACGCAATCATGGCTTTTGCACGCGAACACGGCGCCATCGGGGCAAAGCTCAATGGCGCCGGCGGCAATGGCGGCTCGATCACCTTCTTCTTCGGAGCCTCCAACTCGAGGAGGCGTCAGTTCTCCGCCTCTCTCGGTGAGGAGTTTGAGGGGGCCAGAGTACTCCCTGTGCACCTCAGCGAACATGGTTTACGGGTGTGGGACACCAACCCGCAGCATTGCTGAGGCGCCAACCCTGAGGATTCTCATGTGCGGAATAGCAGGTACAATTGGGATTGCTGAGCAAACGCTCATCGACACGATGACTGATGCTCTGTCTCACCGCGGTCCGGATGATCGCGGGACCATGGTGCTGCCCGAGATTTCTCTGGCGCTGGGGCACCGGCGTCTCGCCATCATCGACCTCACGGAGGCGGGGCGGCAACCGATGGCCTATGGCGACGGACGCTACTCCATCACCTACAACGGCGAGATCTACAACTATCGCGAACTCCGCACCGAACTGGAAAGCAAGGGGCACTCCTTTCGCACGCAGACGGACACGGAGGTGCTTCTGGCCACCTACGCGGAGTGGGGCGTGAAGTGCCTGTCCAGGCTGCGCGGCATGTTCGCGTTCGCCATCGCCGATCTGACCGATCGCACCGTGTTTCTAGCGCGCGATCGTTTCGGGGTCAAGCCGCTGGTCTACTCGGAACAGCCCGGTTCTTTTCTTTTCGCCTCGGAACTGAAGGCGTTGCTCGCCTCGGAACTGGTCGAACGCCGGATCGAACCGCAAGCGGTGTGGGACTATCTCTCCCTTGGTTCCGTGCCGGCGCCGCAAACGATGCTGGCGGATGCAAGGGCACTTGAACCCGGCTGCGCGATGCTGGTGGACGAGGGGGGGCGTGTGACTCGCCGGTGGCGTTACTGGAACATCGCCTCCGCTTCCCTCGAGCGGCAGTCGGAGACCCAGAATCTCAGTTTCGACGAAGCGGCCGAGGCGTTGCTCGCGCATCTGAGAGAAGCAGTCCAATACCACATGATCGCCGATGTGCCAGTGGGGGCGTTCCTCAGCGGCGGAGTGGACTCCGCCGCCATGGTCGGGCTCATGTCCGAGCAGGTCTCCACACCACTGCGCACATTCACAGTGGGATTCGAGCAACAGCACGACGCTTTGAGTGAAACCCAAGCAGCTGCGGAGACCGCACGCCATTTCGGCACGGAGCACAACGAAGTGGTCATCACAGACCGCCAAGCCGCCGACTCCTTCGACGCCTTGCTGGATGCCTGGGACCAACCAAGCATGGACGGCGCAAACACATTTTTTGTTTCCGCAGCTACCTCCAGACATGTCAAGGTGGCGTTGACCGGTCTAGGCGGCGACGAGTTGTTCGCGGGCTATCCGCACTTCCGGCGACATGCTCTGGCCTCTCGACTCGCAAGTCCGCTCCTCGCCCCTTTGCGCGCACTTCCCGACCGCTTCCGGCACAACCTGGCACTGCCCGCGCTGGACGAGGCAGAACGCCTCGCCACGCTGCGCTGTCTGATGTACGAAAGGGAGAAGTCTCGCACGGTTTCTCCGACATTTTTTGCGGAGTTCGCACCCGCACCGCTGAAGCGTCTCCTCCACGGTGAGGACGCGGATCTGGATCCGATCGATCGTCTGTCGGTGGTCGAACTGGAAGGATATATGGCCCGCACACTTCTGCGCGACGGCGACGTGATGAGCATGGCTCATGGACTAGAGACCAGACCCATCCTGCTGGATCATCCCCTTGCGGAGTTCGCACTCGCGCTGCCGTCTTCGTTCAAGCTCCGCGGCGGTCAGGGGAAGGCGATTTTTCACGCCGCATTGTCGGGTGTCCTGCCAGAGTTCATCGCCAAGCGCCCAAAGCGAGGGTTTGAGCTGCCCCTCCTGCGATGGCTCGCTGGCCCGCTGCGGGAACGCGCGGACCAGGCGTTCTGCTCCAAGAGCGCGCACACGGTTTTCACAGCTCGTTTCCGCGAGGATGCCAGGCGCAGGATCCGGCACCCCAAACCACGTGATTTCCGCCTGTGGGCGTACTTTGTCCTGCTGGAATGGATGGAACGGCAGGAAGTCTCCCTTTAGACACAGCCATGAAAATTCTCCAAGTAAGCACAGCGGACTCAGGCGGCGGGGCGGAAGGCTCCGCACAGAATCTTTTCCGCGCCTACCGCGAATGTGGACACACGTCCTGGCTCGCTGTGGGGGAGAAGCGATCTGAAGATCCCGACGTCTTCGAGCTTCCGAAAGATGCCGCACCAACTGTTGTGGGTCGCATCCTGCAGAAGACGGCCGCGCGCTTGCGAAAGAGCCGACGCACACCTCCCGGTTCACGCCGCCTCGCGCGCGCATTCGACACTCTGGCCGTTCCCGAGCGCAGGCAGGCAAGAGCCGCAGGCAGGGAAGACTTTCATTTTCCAGGAAGCAGGCGCCTGCTTGGACTACTTCCCGAGCCCCCCGATCTCATCCACTGCCACAATCTCCACGGCTGGTACTTCGACCTCGGCGGCCTGCCTGAGCTCAGCCGACGCACACCCGTGGTTCTCAATCTCCGCGACACGTGGCTTCTCACTGGGCATTGCGCGTATTTCATGGAATGCGAGGGCTGGCGCACGGGCTGTGGAGGCTGTCCCGACCTAGCACGCTATCCGGGGGTGAAACGGGACGCGACCGCAGCGAACTGGCAGAGGAAGGAAGAGATCTTCGCGCAATCCCGATTGCACATCACCGCCCCGTCCCAATGGCTGCTTGACTGCGCCAAGTCCTCCATGCTCGAGGCGACCGACTATCGTCTCATCCCCAATGGCATCGATCTGAACGTGTTCCGACCAGGTAGCAGAGAGGAGGCTCGGCAACGGCTCGGCCTGCCTCAGGACTGCCGGATCGTTCTCTTCGTCGCCGCTTCCCCCCACAATGTGTACAAGGATCCGCAGACGATGATCCAAGCCATCCGCATGCTGGCGGAGACCGAGGACAACACTCTGTTTCTCTGTCTTGGACGCAAGCCGCCGAACGCGCTGCTGCGCACGGGACGCGTTCGTCACGTACCATTCCAAAGCGATCCGGCCGTAGTGGCGGATCACTACCGCGCTGCCGACGTGTTCATCCACACCGCCCGGGCGGAGGCGTTCGGCAAAACCGTCACCGAGTCCATGGCTTGCGGCACTCCCGTGGTTGCCACCGACGTGGGAGGGATCCCAGAGCAGTTCGCCAACGAAGAGGCTGGCTTTCTCACACCCCTCGGCGACGCGGAGGCAATCGCCGCCAGAACACACCAGATTCTCAGCGACGATCCGCTACGCGAGCGACAGGCCCGACAGGCGGCGCGGAACGGCGCGGGCTATAGTCTGGAGACTCAGGCCAACAGATTCCTCGAATGGTATGCACAGATCCTCGCAGAAAGCAAGACATGAACGGCAGAGGAACGCCATGACAGTGGAACGCCCCGAACTCTCTCTCCTCATCCCCGTGTACAACGCCGCCGAGACCATCAACGCGCTGGTGGAGAGACTTTCGGCGGAGCTTGATTCGCTCCGCATCGAGTTTGTCCTCGTCAATGACGGAAGTTCGGATGATAGCGACGCCGTCTGCCGCAAACTGCACGAAATTTACCCGAACCAGCTCACATACGTGAAACTGGCCAGAAATTTTGGCGAGCACAACGCGGTGATGGCCGGACTCGCACAAACCACGGGCGAGTACGTGGTGATCATGGACGACGACTTTCAGAACCCCCCGGAGGAAGTGCTCAAACTGCACAGCGCGGCACGCGAAGGCTCCTTCGACGTGGTCTACTCGCAATACGAACGGAAGCAGCACAGTCCTTTCCGCAACCTGGGCAGTACGCTGCACAATCGCATGGCGGTCGCTCTTATCAAGAAACCGAGGGATCTCTATCTGAGCAGCTTCAAATGCCTTAGTCGCTGGCTGGTCAAACAAGTTGTGGGGTACACCGGTCCCTTTCCCTATCTCGACGGATTGATCTTTCGCTGCACGCACAACTACGGCACCGTGGAGGTGCGCCATGACGAACGC